>DKUR01000006.1 GCA_002490775.1 Lachnospiraceae bacterium UBA7199
TATGGTGGAGGGGATGGAAGCTGCTATGTTTGTTCCAGCCCATGCGGAGGCGTCTGCCGATATAAGGGAACTTGTCTGTTACAACAGGGATAAGGTACATGAGGTGGCGGAGAAGATTCTATCCATCTGCGAGGAGCCGATATGCTTTGAGAGTATTTTGCAGGAGTTGTTCAAAGGTTATGGGCTTACCATGAGTTTTGAGCAGTATGTGCTGGTGGGCAGCACGGTGCGCTCCTACCTTTCATGGCTGAAAGATAATGGGAAGATGGCGGCTGAATTTCAGGATAATATGCTGCTCTGGCAGAGGGTATAGCGTCAATGGCTTGTGAGGCTTATCGGCATAGCACGGTACATTACGACCGGGGTATCCTCCTGAAACTACTACCCGGTTTGATGGGGTGGACAGCAGTAATGACTGATGCAGAGCTTGTGCCGCAACTCCCGGCTATTTGGGCTGAGATAAGAAAGGAAGACAATCCGGGTGGTGTAGAGCAGTATTTTAACAAATTGCATCATACGAAGAAAATCTATAATACACAAACGATAAAAGGAAATCAAACAGGAACATTTCAAGTTCTGTCTGGTTCCCTTTGTTATATATGCTTGATATCACTGTAAGGTCGTTTGCACGGAACCGTTTCGATGATCGTGGCTAGAAATCCAGAAGTGGCTGTGGGAGGGATTGAGAGATGTGCAAAATAAGGCGTCCGCTGTGCTGGAAGAGGATCTGCGATATAATTGCCACCGTGGAGGGAAGGACAGTAGACCAAGTGACGAGCTGCGAAGGCCGGAGTAAAGTTAGAGACCAATTACTGCATAAAATTGCGTTGAATCGCAAAAATTTTCATTAGGAATTGTAAAAGCAATCCGAACGAGGTATAATACTAATAAAGAATTTTGCGATAACTCGCGAAAAAATTCAGTAGAACGAGGGCTATGATATGGAAATTAAGAGAGACATCTATTTGGATAAGCTCATAAATAAAAAGCACAATGGATTTATTAAGGTGGTAACTGGCATCCGTCGCTGCGGAAAGTCCTACTTGTTGTTTAATCTGTTCAAGGATTATTTGCTGGCAGAAGGTGTGAATGAACAACATATTATAGAAATTGCGTTTGATTCCTTCGAGAACAAGCGTTTTCGGAATCCGGAGGTCCTGTATCCTTATCTTAAGGAGCAGATTAAAGATGATGGAATGTACTATGTGTTGCTGGATGAGGTGCAGCTTTTGGGAGAGTTTGAATCCGTATTAAACAGTCTAATTCGTATGAAAAATGTGGATGTATATGTGACAGGAAGCAATGCCCGGTTTTTGTCTAAGGATGTAATTACTGAATTTCGGGGACGGGGAGATGAAGTTCATATGCATCCTCTTAGTTTTTCTGAATTTATGTCTGCCTATTCGGGGACAAAACAGGACGGCTGGAATGAGTATATGCTTTATGGCGGCCTGCCTCCTATCATGAATATTTCAAACCCGGAGGAAAAGATTAATTTTTTAAAGTCTTTGTTCGAGGAGACTTATATTTCGGATATTGTGGGAAGGCATAATGTACGCAATCGGGCAGAATTGGAGGAACTTTTGAATATTCTTTCATCTGCTATTGGCTCACTTACAAATCCAACAAAGTTGTCGGCGACTTTCAAAACTATCAAGCAGAAAACCATCAGCAATATAACCATCAAGAGATATATCGACTATTTTTGTGATTCTTTTCTGATTGACAGTGCTGTGCGATATGACATTAAGGGGAAGAAGTATATTGATACCCCGGTAAAATATTACTTTACTGATTTGGGACTGCGTAATGCACGTCTCAATTTTCGCCAGATGGAAGAAACTCATACGATGGAGAATATTATTTTCAATGAGCTGAAGATACGCGGTTTCAATGTGGATGTTGGTGTTATCACTTTGAATACAACCAATGAGAAAGGGCACGGAATACGCAGGCAGTTGGAAATTGATTTTGTCTGCAACAAAGGATCTAAGCGTTATTATATCCAGTCGGCCTATGCGATTCAAGATCAGGCAAAGATGGAACAGGAGCAACGTTCTCTGATGTTGACTGGCGATTTTTTCAAGAAGATCATTATCACGAAAGGTGCACCGGCACCGTATTACAATGACAATGGGATGCTGGTTATGAGTGTCTATGATTTCTTGCTGAATGAGGGTAGCCTGGATAATTGATTGATGTGAAAACAAAAATTATAGTAAACAAAACGGATAAAAATGCAGTTCCGCAGTGGGAGTTGTACTTTAAAGGGTCAGTGTGAAAGGTACTGGCCGTTTTTAAGTTGGTTTAAATTTTGTTTGTATATATTTTTGAATATTGAAATCGCCTAATGATTAAATTTTCGCATAATTTGTGAATGAATTAGGCGAATGCGGATTTTCAATTCAGGAATTATACCTTAAGCAGAAACCAGCCGCACTGGAAAAACTGGTTGAGATAGCAAAAATACAAAGTATTGAGGCTTCTAATAAGATTGAGGGTATTGTTACGACAAGCATCAGACTTCAGCAGCTTGTTATGGAAAAGACCACGCCAAAGAATAGTGATGAGGAAGAAATCATAGGGTATCGGGATGTTTTAAATACAATCCATGAGAGCTATGAATATATCCCGATTCGTTCCTCTTATATTTTGCAGCTCCACCGGGATTTATATCAATATTCACAGAAGGATATTGGGGGAAGGTTTAAGAATACACAGAATGTGATAGCTGAAAACCACCCGGATGGAACGCAGACAATACGATTTACTCCTTTAGCACCCTATGAGACACCGGGGGCAATCGATTCCATCTGCGATAATTTTAATCAGGCAATCGATGCCTGCATCGTGGATCCGCTGGTATTGATTCCGATTTTCGTCAATGATTTTCTATGTATCCACCCATTCAATGACGGAAATGGACGGATGTCGCGCCTGCTCACCACACTTCTATTATATCGGTGCGGGTATGGTGTGGGGAGATATATCAGCTTGGAGAGCAAAATAGAAAAGACCAAGGAAAATTACTACGATGTATTGGAGCAGTGCGGAATTGGCTGGCACGAGAATGAAAATGATCCGGCGCCATTTATAAAATATATGCTTGGAATCGTGCTGGCTGCTTATAGGGATTTTGAAACAAGGATCAGTCTTGTGGATGAAAAACTGCCTGCAATAGAAATGGTCAGAAAAGCAGTTTATGAAAAAATCGGTAAATTTACAAAGAGTGAGATTATGGAAATTGTGCCGTCCCTGTCTAAGGCTTCCGTAGAAAATTCGTTGACACAACTGATGAAGGACGGGGTTATTGACAGGCATGGAAAAGGAAAAGCGACATTCTATACAAGGGTAGATGTGTAGAAAAATAACGAGTCCGTTTTCGGGGACACTTGATAAAGAGAGAATGGCAGGGCTATGCAAATTTTGCAGAATAAAACCCAAGAAAATACACGACGATTTAAGGAAAATGCTTGAAATAACGAAAAATTGCGAAAGCCTTGAAAATACAGGAAAAAAAGGGAGTTTTAGTGTTATGATAAAGATTTTGTTTGTCTGTCACGGCAGTCAGTTTTACTATAACCCATACCTTTGTAAACTGGGGCATAGTAGGGCAAAATATGGCGGGAAACTTTGAAATTACTACGGTTTAGACTACTAAGGATTGGCTGTGAATGAGAAAACGAAAAAGGGCTTGTTGTAAGCAGCCCTTTTCCATGATTTGATACATGTTGATTACGCTTCTGAACCCTTTTCTTTTGTTCCTATGGGCAGGCATTTTTCCAAAAGTATCTCTTTACAGTCGGAAAACCCAAGCAGATAGGCGAGCATCCCATACCGGGAGCCGAGCGCGTTTTGCTCACTGACATAGCGGTCAATCAGCAGCCGCACTTCTTCCGACAAGTCCAGTTCTTCTAGCCTGCCGGAATATTCGTCAGACTTGCGGATGATTTCCTGATATTGACTGTCACTGTTTGTGATGCCGTTCATGACACCATTCATGCGGACGCCCATGAGCTGGTATAGTGCAGATTCTTTTCCCATCAAATCCCTCCTTTCGTGGTGTCTGATATTACCTCTAAATTCAGAAGTTATCAAGAGGAAAGTTAGGACTATAAAAGTTATGTTATTTATGAAAAAATCTCTGATTCAAATTCTATTTGTGCTTCGTCTTTATATTTTTTTGCTTTTTTGTAATAAACATTGGCTCCCCCTTTAGTATCATTGTAATTTTTGATGATTTCCTTTTGTATAGGAATAGAAGGAACTGGAATACGAATAGCACCTATTTCATCACTGTTCAAATTATATTGACCACCACCTTGTCTCCGCATAACAGCAATTTGCTCACGAACAAGGGGTGTCATAAACATAATATTCACGTATTCCGACAAAACCTTAGTTGTATCAAAACGATATCGAATTAAATAGGAAGCATATGTATAAATTTCATTGCTATTAAATACAGCAGCTTTTCCAACCAAATCTTTACTGCCATTTGTTCTTGTGATCAAGAAATCACCCGGTTTCAAGATCCATTTATCTGGCTCCTTGTCAGTAACAGCACATTGTTTAGGCAAATATTTAAGTCCCGAATAATCTATTTCACCATTTACCACATTTGACATTCTTAAGACTGGAATCATACCTTTTTTCATTTCTGTAGAGGCTTTTACTGATAGGCCAAATAATGATTCTTTCTGTAAATCTCCAATGCAATAATTGGCATAGTTAAAACTGTTATATATGTTTTCTAAACGACCTTCCTTTTGAATATATTCGACCTCCCAACGTCGTGTAGAGGCAAAAGGAACAATTTGCATAACAGTATTGTTCTCTGATTTTTTAAGCGTTTCTTGTTTTAAATCTGAAACTTTTGACTGAATATCGTAAAGAAGATTAGCACCAAAGTCATTACCACTCAGTATATTTTTCTCGGCTTTATCGAGCGTTTCATGGTAGGTTCTCAAAATTGCTTCCTGCTCGGTTATTGAGGGAACGGGAATCTCAAAATTCTTTATGAATTCATATCTTGCGCGAGTTTTCATGCCTTTAGGTTTTACAGAAGCAACATACTCCATAAATGACCGACACCGCAATGAAAGAAAAAGATATTCAGGTTTAGTTACTGTTGTATCAATTATATAGGATGTATAATCGGTGGATGCATAAAGATCTCCCCAAACATTGACAGCAAATGCACCTTTTTCAAAGTTGATATTTGAAACTAATAAATCATTTATACATGATTTGTTCATATCATTTTTTATAATACGATCTTTAAAGAAAATGTGACCATCTATAAATCTGATTTTGTTAACAACTTGTCTGTCTTTAGGGACATCCTTGGCTTTTACCTTTTCTTTTCTTGGCTTAATTATTTTTTCTAAGGAAATCATTGGATATTTACTATGTAATTCTTTTGTATAAAGAATCATATCTATATTCCAATCCATAAAAAGCGAAAATTTTTTAGGGGTCAAAATCATAACTTTCGAATCTCCTCTGTATCAATGTAACTACTATAGCATCCTGTAGAGTTTGGCTTGTATGAATACTGTAGTGTGGATGAAATCCAAAGTGAATGCAGTTTGTTATATTTGCGATATTCTTCTACAAGTGTAGGGAGTTGGTTCCCTTCTGATTTTGCACCAGTTGTTGTGATTCCAGCATCCTCAATCTTTGCAATGGGAATATCATAATCAAAATGCTTTTTGATTACTGGTTTGATTTCTTCTGCAATAAGTTTCTGGAGCTCTGCCAATTCGTTCTCTGCATTCTTTTTGTTGACCTTATTGTCTTTCTGCGCTTGCTGTATATCAGTTATTTCGGTTTCGATAGCAGAAATATCTTTCTTGGCTTTTTTAGCCTTCTGAAGTTTGTCCTTTGCATCTTTCAGATCCTCTTTTAAGGAATTTACAAGGTTGTCGCATATTACAATAGTGTTGTTGAGTGTATCAAGCTCTGCTTGATGTAATGCAGTTACTTCATCTATAGCCTTTTGTTTACACTTTGCGTATGCCTTTTCTTCAGCATCAGTGAATTTTCTCATAAACACAAGGCTAGGTTTAACAGTAGCACCGGCTGCAATAAATACATCCTGCGGAATAGAGCATATGAGAATGAGTTTAGCCCTACCTTCAAAATATTCGCGCACGGCCTGAAGGTTTTTATTATTAAGAACACCTTCTGGTAGAACCATTCCCATACGCCCCCCTTTTTTGAGCAATCTTAGGCATCGCTCCATAAAAAGTACTTCTGTAAGGGTAGATGTAGAACCCAAATCGTAAAGTGACAATAAGGACTTTCCTATATGATCATCTACCTGTTTAAGGGCTTCGTCATACGCTTTGCCATATTGTGTCCTGTATTTTTTCTTCATATCTTCATCAGTAAACTTATCTGCTGCAGATATAATCTGATTTCTATCAACATTCTGACCAAACGGAGGGTTTGTCAGAATAACATCAAAACGCTCTTCAAAAATACCATTTACATTTAATAAACCGTCATGATGATGTACTCCGCCGTGTCCATCTCCATGCATAATCATATTCATCTTTGATGTACGAGCCATGCGAGGATTTGCGTCTGTTCCATAAATACAATTCCGTGAAAGCTGATACATACGGCTGCCTACTATGCTTGTATCAAGTTCTGTGTTGAGTGCAGTCTGCATTTCATCAATAGATTGACTTATTTCTATTTGTTTTTCCTCTGATTTGCTATCGTAGTCAGCACCTTCCATTTCAGCCCTCAATTTATCTTTATGTTTGCGGATATCAGTCTCAATTTTTTCTCTGACATACTCGAATGCTTTGATAAGGAAACCGCCAGAGCCGCATGTCGGATCACAGATTACCTCGCCTTCCTCCGGGTCTAAAATTTCTGTCATAAAGTCAACAATAGTTCTGGGGGTAAAGAACTGTCCTAATTCACCCCTGAATGTTGTTCCGAGGAACTGCTCAAAGGCGATACCCTTAACATCATCTTGTGTATCAGAAAGATTAAAGTTTTCAAGCTTTTCAAGAATCTGTACAAAGCTGTTTTCTCTGATTTTTATTTCATCATTTTCTTCAAAAAGATGGTCGTCTTTAAATTCTACCTTTGTGGTATTAAAAAGATTCTGCATATAAGGCTGGTCTATTCCGGCAGCCTTCAATCCGGGTCTGATATTTTTTTCGTAATTCTCTGCCTGTTCAAGATACTCTTTCTTCGTAAAGACTTTTGTTCCCTTCTGCTGACGTTCATATCTTATTTTCATGAAAAGAAGTTTACTAATCTCGTCAAACGCTGCTTCGGGAGAGAGCTTATCATTATTACGGATAATATTATGGCAGGCCTGAAGAGTCTTTGTAAATTCTTCACGGGTAAATGTTTTTGTTTGATTTTTAATTTGTTCGATTTTCTTAGCGTTATCAACATCTTTTGCAGTTGGAATAGCTACGACCTCTTCCAATTTTTGCGGAAGATATGTTGGATCTACGTTAAAAAATTTTGTTTCCTTTTCGTTTGTAGTTACAAAAAACTCTGCATGAGCCCATGATGCATAGTTGAATCCTTGATAATAGTCCTCAACACGAACCTTAACATTTTCGGATTTGCATTCTACCACAATAAACGCGGCTTTTTTTGCATCTTTGTCAGCTTTGCTTTTCCATATTACAATATCAGCTCTTGCTTTTCCCTGTCCTCTGGAAGAATTATTGACTTTTAATTCTTGATCCATTTGTTCTAAAGCATATCCGTATTCATTTACAAGAATTGCAATATACTTTTGTCTTACTTTTTCTTCAGGCTTTGCTACTAGTATGTTGCAAAATAAATAA
>DKUR01000113.1 GCA_002490775.1 Lachnospiraceae bacterium UBA7199
ACATTTTCAAAAGTTATTGACACCGTAAAAAATGCAAAATGGGTAGGATTTGAGAATTATAAGCTGGCATTTGCGGGAAATCAGGGATTTACCAGTGCTTTGCTTTTTACAGTAGGATTTACAATTATAGCGGTTATTTCTATTAATCTGCTGGCTTTTACCCTGGCTCTGGCGTTAACCAGAAAGATCAAAGGAACCAACATTTTTAGAACAATATTTTTCATGCCAAACTTAATCGGCGGTATTGTTCTTGGTTATACATGGCAGCAGATGATCAATGCGATTTTATATCAGTTTGAAACGACTATTGTTTCTAATGCCAAGTATGGTTTTTGGGGATTGATTATCTTAATGAATTGGCAAATGATGGGGTATATGATGATCATTTACATAGCAGGACTTCAAAATGTACCCACTGAATTAATAGAAGCAGCTAAGATTGATGGGGCAACTTCATGGCAGACACTGATCAAGGTGAAGCTTCCAATGGTAATGTCTTCCATTACAATTTGTATGTTCCTTACGTTATCAAACAGCTTTAAACTGTTCGATCAGAACAAGGCATTAACAAATGGTGCGCCTATGAATAAAACTCAGATGCTTGCGCTGAATATTTACGATACTTTCTACGGAAAGACAGGATATGAAGGAGTTGGCCAGGCGAAAGCTGTTGTATTCTTTATTATTGTTGCAGCCGTTGCGCTGATTCAACTTACTGCAACCAGAAGCAGGGAGGTGGAACAATAATGATACAAAATAAGCAGACAAAAACCACGAACAGCATTATTGCTGTAATACTTTAGTTGCAATTGCTGTGTTATATCCGTTGTTTTTCATTTTAAATAACTCCTTTAAGGGAAAGTTCTTTATCAGTAAAGATCCTTTTTCCTTACCTAATGCAGAAACCTTTTCAGGTATTACAAACTATGTAAACGGTCTGATCAAGACAGGACTTTTATCTGCAATTGGCTGGTCCTTCTTTATTACGATTTTATCCGTAATTTTAATTATACTGTTTACATCCATGACAGCTTACTATATTACAAGAGTAAAAAGTAAGCTCACCCAGGGCCTTTACTATATGTTTGTATTTTCCATGATCGTGCCCTTTCAGATGGTAATGTTTACCATGTCATCCCTGGCTGATACATTCCATCTGAAAAATCCGGTTGGTATGTGTGTGCTTTATCTTGGATTTGGCGCCGGTCAGGCAGTATTCATGTTTGCAGGGTTTATCAAATCGGTGCCCATCGACATTGAAGAGGCGGCCATGATTGATGGCTGCACTCCCCTGCAGAATTATTTTAAAGTGGTGTTCCCTATTCTTAAGCCTACAGCAATTACTGTAGCGATTTTGGAGGCAATGTGGATATGGAATGACTTCCTGCTTCCTTATCTGGTAATCGGTATCAGCACAAAGTATAAGACAATTCCTGTGGTAGTACAGATGCTGGTCGGCTCTAATGGAAACAAGGATATGGGCGCCCTTATGGCAATGCTGGTGCTTTCTATCATACCGATTATTATTTTCTATTTATCCTGCCAGAAATACATCATTGAAGGTGTGGTAGCCGGAGCGGTAAAGGGTTAAGAAAGTATGCAGTTTTAAGTTCACTTAGGTTTAATTTGGATAATTCCAATTAGACAATACCTGTACTCCCGTTGCAGTGGCGGAATTCTTGTCGGTGTTCCGCCACATGGCAACCAAAGGTATGGGAATATATGAAAAAGAAGTTTGAGCAGGCGGCTTTTATTAGCCGCCTTTTTGTGTACCACAGTAATGTGAATCATAGGCAAGGGGCAGTGTGTATTATAGGAAAGAGGTAGTGTAGGAGTGTGGAAAGAGTTTAAGTTCTTCGTCACCACGCTTTCGCTCCATAAAAACGCAGCAGTACTAAGCTCGCAAAGAACGCTCGCTAAGTGCTGGCGTTTTTATAGGGGTTCCTTAAGAACTTGAACTCTTTCCACGCTCCTTTACATTAAATGTTCGTGAATAATAATATAAAACTTTTGTTACTTTTTATAATTATCAACGTACAAGTAGAAAGATGTTTTTATTTGAAAGATAAAATGCTATAATGTGGAAGGACAAACAGTATGCTTTCATTTTGCTTTTGTAAGTGCTTTAAAGCTGATGCAGGGTAGAAGAAATGGAGCCTGCATTGTTGGCGAGATATGTTTTACTGTATGAGAAAAATAAAGATCTGGTGGGATGGCTTAAGATAGAAGGAACGCAAATAGATTATCCTGTGGTGCGGGGCATGGATTACGAGTATTATCTGCATCACAATTTTTATGGCGATGAAGATAAATATGGATGTTTGTTTGTAAAAGACATAGCAGATGTAGACACACCCGGTACTAATTTTGTTATATATGGTCACAATATGAAGGATGGCGCCATGTTTGGGGAGCTTGACTTTTATCAAAAAGAAGATTTTTGGAAGGAGCATCCGATTTTTTCTTTTGATACCCTTTATGAAGAGCGCTCTTACGAAATAGCAGCAGTTTTTTTCTCACAAATTTATGGAAATGAGGAGAACGTTTTTAAGTATTACGAATTTTATGAGGCGGAAACGCCGGAAGAATTTACGATGTTTTATGAAAATATTAAGAAATTATCTTTATATGACACAGGAGTGGAAGCGTCCTATGGAGACACTTTTTTGACCTTATCCACCTGTGCATATCATGTGGATGATGGACGGTTTGTTGTGATTGCAAAAAGGATGAGTTAAGAATGAACATGAGGCAGCATGTGGGTTAGATAAAGGGGAAGTTGCTCTTGTGCAATAGGAGTTGAACTGTTACAATAGCTTAGGTGGAATATAAAGCAGATCATGTCAAAAGAAAGGAGCCTGAAAATGGAGCTTTTACAGAAGAAAAATCTGATCAATGCAGTGGAGCGTGTACTTCATGTAAAAGGAAATTATTCAGGAGGAATTCTTGAAATGACATTGGTAATCGACTGTGGGCTGCCCAAGGAATATATGTGCAGCATGGCGGCGGATATTGCATCTGTGCTTCGTGCACACAGCGAAGTGTTCCGTAATGTGAGGCTGAATCTTCTTTACTGGAAGAATGAGGATGAAATGGAAAATAAAGTGGTTCCTCTCTCTTTTCTACAAATGGACAAATGTTTTGAGGATTATAAAGCGCAGAAAAAGGAAAAATCTTTAGATGCCCTTTCAGGCAGATTAAAGCTTTATCATGCAAGATCAAAGCTGATCTTAGTGCTTGCCGGCGAGGAGTCCTTAATATACGATAGAGAAGTATTAAAGCAGAATATGCATCCTTTTTTGGGAAAGAAAAGCCTTTTTCTTTTTCAGGGAGATACACAGCTTAAGTGGATAAGGGGAGAAGAACTGTAGTCCGCGGGTTCAAGCCAAGATATGCAGGCATCAGAAAGAGCAGGGATATTAATGTGACAGAAAATCTTGAATATTATAAAGTGTTTTATTATGCGGCAAAGTGTGGCAGCCTGACAACTGCTGCCGCGGAACTTTCCATTTCTCAGCCGGCAGTGAGCCAGGCGCTAAAGCAGCTTGAAAACAGTCTTAGCGCGAAGCTGTTTGTGAGAGCATCAAAGGGAATCCGATTAACGCCGGAAGGTGAAGTTTTATTTGAGCATGTAAAGGCAGGATATGAGCAGATAGAATTGGGTGAGAAAAAACTTTCTTCCATGCTGCAGCTTAACTTTGGTGAATTGAAAATTGGAGCAAGCGATATGACGCTTAAGTATTACCTGCTGCCGCTTTTAGAACAATTTCACGAGAAATTTCCAGGTATAAAGGTGACGGTTACTAATGCACCTACGCCGGCTACATTAAATCTGCTGAAAGAGCGAAAAATTGATTTTGGAGTAGTCAGTACGCCCATAGACAGGGAGCAGGAACTTCACATATTACCAGTAAGGGAAATAGAAGATGTTTTTGTGGCAGGAAGAAAATTTATTCAGTATAAGAATCATATGCTGGATTTTCAGGAACTGGAAAAGCTGCCGATTATTTCTCTGGAGGGAAATACCAGTACAAAAAGCTTTATAGACACTTTTCTTCGGAAAAATAATGTGGAGCTTCATTCGGAGTTTGAACTTGCTACCAGTGATATGATCGTACAGTTTGCATTGCGTAGTCTGGGGGTAGGATGTGTGGTCAGGGATTTTGCAGCAGAATACTTGGAAAGTGGAAGATTATTTGAACTGCGTTTTAACAAGATTATTCCCAAAAGGCAGATTTGTGTAGTGGCTGATACGAAAACAACATTGTCACGGGCGGCAGAGGAATTTTTAAATGTGATAAAAGGCAGTGAAAGAGGGCAGGAGATAAGATTATGATTAAAAATATTGTATTTGATATTGGAAATGTGCTGGCAGGATTTGTGTGGGAAGAATTTTATCATAGTTTTGGTTATTCGGAGGAGAGTTTTGAAAAGCTGGCAGATGCCACGGTGAGGAGTCCTTTCTGGAATGAAATGGACAGAGGAAAACTTTCTGACGAGGAACTGCTGGAAGGGTTTATTAAAAATGATCCTTCTATAGAAAAAGAAATCAGAGAAGTTTTTGAAAACGTGGAAGGAATCATACAGCGTTATGATTATGCGATTCCCTGGATTAGGGAATTGAAGGAAAAGGGATACCACATTTATGTGATTTCTAATTTTTCCCAAAAGGCTCATGAGGAGTGTAAGAAGGCTCTTGATTTTTTGGAGGAGATTGATGGTGGAATCTTATCCTTTCAGGTAAAAATGATCAAACCGGCACCTGAAATTTACCAGCTTTTATGTAATAAATATCATTTGGAAGCTGAGGAATGTGTTTTCATTGACGATTTGCCCAGGAATGTGGAGGCAGCCCGAAAAGAAGGGATGAAAGGACTGGTATTTGAATCATTGGATCAGGCAAAGAGGGAACTTGAAAGAATTTTAACAGTTAAATAATAACGGATGCCGGGCTTTGCCAGCCATCCTTATGTTATCGAAAGAGCAGGATTACTCATCCTGCTTTTCTTTACTTTGCTCCGGGAAAATTTCCGCAATGGTAGATTTCTGTGTCAGTCTGCCATAAAGCCAGATATAAATCCATAATAAAATCGGTAATCCCACAGTGGCAATCAGACAGGCGGCAAAAAGCTTGTCTGAACCGGGAAAATCCAAAAGGGAAATAACCAAAGTTGCTACATATAAAAGAACCAGTAATATAATACAGATGATGGCGGCAATTTGTTTCGGTTTACGTTTCATGGAAGACTCCTTTTTATATGATGAACTGGAACATTATATTTTAATATTGTTTTTGATGGCTTCAAAGCTTTCCTTACTGATATCATGCTCGATCTTGCAGGCATCCTGGGCGGCAATTTTTTCATCAACGCCAAGACTAACCAGCCATTTAGTGAGAAACTGATGGCGCTCATAGATCATTTCTGCAATTTCCCTGCCGGAAGGAGTAAGATAAATAAATCCTTCTTTTGTAACCGTAATATGTTCTTTTTCACGTAAATTCTTCATGGCTACGCTGACGCTGGACTTTTTGAAGCCTAATTCTTCTGCGATATCTACTGAACGGACAACCGGACGGACTTTACTTAGTATTAATATGGTTTCAAGATAATTTTCTGCTGATTCGTTTGTATGCATAGAACCTTCCTTTTTTATTAACATAAGGATGGCTCGCAAAGCGTGTCATCCGTTGTTTATTCTTTTTTGTTTAAAAATCTTATACTTAATATAATATAACATATTTTATCACAAAATTAAAATAAATAAAATATTAAAAAAGCGTAAAGAGTTATTGATAACTAACTATTATATTGTTGATGTGCATGCAAAAATTGTAGAAGCTGCAGAACCAGAAAATAAGTAGGAAAAATTTCCTAGCTGGAAGCGTGGTAAAAGGGACAATCTTGCACTATGTGTAATTGAATTTTCTACCAAATTATGTTAAAATTTTATTTATAGTAACATAAATGGTCGACTGTCAGAGGTGCCAATATGGGAGAAAATTTTCAGAATGTTCTATTTAAACAGTTTCAGGATGTGATCAATACTTTTAACCCATGCATAGATGATTATTTATATATCATGGATATCCAAAATGACTATTATTATTTGTCACCTAATGCTTTGGGACGCTTTAATGTTCCTGAGAATCCATTTACTGATGTTATGGAGAATTTGAAAAAGATGATCCATCCGGATGATGTGGAGCTTTTGGTGGATGATTTGAATCAGTTACTAAACAAAGAAAAGGATTTTCATAATTTGCAGTACCGTTGGATTGATAAAGAGGGAAAACCTGTCTGGATCAACTGCAGGGGACGTGTCCTTATGGATGAAAACGGGCAACCAGAGTTTTTAATTGGCTGTGTGAATGAGATTGGAAGCAAGCAGAAAGCAGATAATGTGAGCGGGCTTCTTCGTGAGTTTAGCCTGCGGAATGAATTGACTGCACAGAAAGATAAATCTCTTAAGGGTTTTCTTTTAAGACTTGGAATTGATAATTTTAAAGAAATCAATGAAAATAAGGGAATGGATTATGGCGATATGATTCTGCAGAAAACAGCAGAATGCATCAAAGCAGTCATTTCCGCCGATCAGACGCTTTACCGGGTAGTTGCTGATGAATTTGCTGTTGTGGATATGAATGGCAGAGGAATTGAAGATGCCCAAAGAATGTATGGCGAGATACAAAATAAAATAAAACAGTTTATTAAAAGCAACGGTTACGAAGTGTTCTATACAATTTCCGCAGGGATTTTGGATTTTGGAACATTGAGAGACCAGGAATATAATAATCTGATGAAGCTTTCGGAATTTGCTTTAAATGAGGCAAAGAGCAATGGAAAGAATAAATGCTATATTTATGATAGTGCTGATTATGACTCGTTTATTCGCAAAAGAGAATTGATTCATATTATGCGTCAGGCAGTAAATAATAACTTTAAGGGATTTAAGGCATATTTTCAGCCTATTATGGATATTAACAAACAGTGCCTTTTTAGTGCAGAAACGCTGCTTCGGTTTTGCACAGAGGAAACAGGTATGATTTCTCCGGCAGAGTTTATTCCTCTTCTGGAAGAAAGTAATCTGATTATACCTGTAGGAAGATGGGTGTTGTATCAGGCAATGGAAGCATGCAGCCGAATACAGAAAATAATACCAGATTTTAAGGTATCAGTGAATCTTTCCTATATTCAAGTGCTGCGCAGCGATGTGCTTAATGATATTTTGGAAGGGATTCAAAAATATCAATTGAAAGAGGAAAGTATTTATATTGAGTTGACAGAAAGTGGATTTTTAGAATCCAATTCATATTTTATTAATTTCTGTGAAGGATTAAAGGCAAACAATATACCTTTAGCGTTAGATGATTTTGGCACAGGGTATTCTAATTTTCATTATTTATATAACCTTAATCCCAGCACCATAAAAATTGACAGGTCTTTTACCTTAAAGGCGTTAAACAGTTCCTATGAGTATTCCCTGTTAAGACATATGGTGGACATGACGCATGATATTGACTTGAAGCTTTGTATAGAGGGAATTGAAACCATACAGGAATTAAATAAAATAAGCGAGATGGGGCCGGATTATATTCAGGGATTTTATTTCGGAAAGCCTTGTCCGCTGGATGAATTTATAGGGGAATTTGTAGATAAAAATATAGAAAAAAAGTGATAAATGTAAGGAAATTATTGAAGACAAGCCTGTTAAGTGACAGGCTTGTTTTTTTAACATAAGGATGTCTCGCGAAGCGTGTCATTCGTTGTTTAACATAAGGATGTCTCGCGAAGCGTGTCATTCGTTGTTTAACATAAGAATGGCTCGCAAAGCGTGTCATTCGTTGTTTAAGAAGGCAATTTTTATTAAAACAAACTGCCAGGTAAAATGATATAATGAAAATGTTTTTAAGAAGGATGGATGGATCAAGAACAGAAGGAGTTGGTTTGTATGGGAGGAAAAACAGTGACAGAGCAGATACTTTCCTATATCGAGAGTCATTTGGACAAGGAACTGACATTGGAGAAAATAGCAAAAGAATTAAGTTATTCCAAATTTTATTTATCAAGGCAGTTTAAAAGAAATACAGGAGTGACTTTGCATAAATATATTCAGGGCAGACGCCTTGCCGAAGCAGCAGAAAAATTAGTGAAAACCAGAAAACCAATCATGGAAATAGCCTTTGAAGCGGGTTATAGTTCCCAACAGGCATTTACCAAGGCTTTTTGCCATGAATTTATGTGTACGCCGCAGAAATATAGGAAAGACAGAGCCATTACTCAGATACAGAACAAAACCTGCATGAAGCGAAAAGGCAGATCAGAGTCAAATCTGTATCAGTTTATGAAAGGCAGGGCAGCGGCATGAGTATATTACCTTATGTAGTTGAGCAGACAAGTACAGGAGAAAGAAGCTATGATATTTATTCAAGACTCCTTTCTGACAGAATTGTGTTTTTAAGAGAAGAGGTCAGTGATGTGACCGCAGGTATTATCATTGCTCAGATGCTTTTTTTGGAAGCCCAGAACCCTGAAAAGGATATTCAGCTTTATATCAACAGCCCAGGGGGCTCCATTTCAGCAGGGCTGGCAATTTATGATACTATGCAGTACATTAAATGTGATGTTTCTACAATATGCCTTGGTATGGCAGCCAGCTTTGGAGCATTTTTGCTGGCAGGAGGAAAGAAGGGAAAGCGTATGGCGCTCCCAAATGCGGAGATCATGATTCATCAGCCGGCGATTCACGGAAATGGAGTGCAGGGACAGGCAACGGATATTAAAATTGTCTCTGATCATATTCAACAAAGTAAAAAAAGGCTGAATCGCATTTTGGCGGAAAATACAGGGAAAACAGAAGAGGAAATAGAAGCCGCAACACAAAGGGATAATTATTTAACTGCCCAAGAGGCATTAAACTTTGGAATAATAGATAAAATTCTGAAAGAAAGAAGCATCAGCTCATAGGAATCTATGAGTTGGTGTTTCTTTCTTTATCAGAGTCTGGTATAGTGTAGATTAGCAGGAGGAAAGCATATATGGCAATACAGGAAAATCAAAGCAGATCTGATTTGTCAGATGGAGAAAAGAGGGGAAATTTTACGCTTCGCAGTGATGTGATTACATATTGTCTGACACTGAAAGAGGTATATGAGGATTATCCTTTTCATGATCCTAACTGGTGTGTGATCCGGCATAAAAAGAGCCGGAAGGTGTTTGCATGGATTTTTGATAAGGATGGTCATGTCTGGATTAATTTAAAGTGCGATCCTAAGTGGCGGGATTTCTGGCGGCAGACTTTTATTTCCGTACTGCCGGCATATCATTTAAACAAGAAACACTGGAATTCCGTGATACTGGATGGTACCGTACCGGATGTGGAAATTAAGCGGATGATTCTTGAAAGCTATGATCTGACAATTTGATAATATGGGAATGAACCTGAAAAAGGGGACTTGGCGAAAGAGTTTAAGGATGATAAAATCACTTTTAGGCTTATATAAGACAGGAATCTTACATCAGATATTTACAACTTGCCAGGAAGGTTCAAATCAGGCAAAAGAAAAATCAGGAGTAGTAATTATGGAGTGGATAAAAAAATTTGTTGAGCCAGTAGACATGACGGAAGGGACGCCTTGGAAAAAAATCGTACTCTTTGCAGTACCTATGCTGGTGGGAAATATTGCACAGCAGCTTTACAATACAGTAGACAGTGTGGTGGTAGGAAATTATGTGGGAGATAATGCGCTGGCAGCAGTGGGAAGCGCTGGTCCCATTTTGAATCTTCTGATTGTCCTTTTTATCGGCATCAGTGTGGGGGCAGGCATTATGGTGTCCCAATATTTTGGCGCCAGAGAAAGGGAAAAGCTGTCAGCAACGATTGGAAATTGTATCACCCTTACGGGGATTGCCACGCTGTTTGTAATGGTGGCGGCATCTTTAGTGGCAAGACCTTTGCTGGAGCTTTTGGATACGCCGGAATCAATTATCGACTGGTGTCATTCTTATCTGTTGATTCTGTTTATCGGTGTGGGCGGCTTGGCATTTTACAATATTTTAAGTGGTGTACTGCGTGGACTTGGGGATTCTATGTCAGCCCTTGCGTATCTTTTAGTATCTACGGTAATTAATATTATACTTGACCTTTTGTTTGTGGCAAAACTTGGAATGGGGGTTAACGGTGTAGCTTTGGCTACAGTGATTGCGCAGGCGGTTTCTGCGCTGCTTTGTCTGATACGCCTGATGAAAATGAAGGAGCTTTTTGATTTAAAGCTTTCTTATATGAAACTGAAGAAAAAGTATACCGGAAAAATTATTCGCTTAGGGCTGCCTTCAGGGATTACCCAGGCAATTTTCTCTATGGCAATGATCGTGGTGCAGTCTCTTACTAACAGTTTTGGAGAAATGTTTATTGCAGCAAATGTAATTGTCATGCGTGTGGATGGTTTTGCCATGATGCCTAATTTTTCTTTTGGGACAGCGATGACTACTTATGCAGGACAGAATGTAGGTGCAAGGCAGGGCGGCAGAGTAGATCAGGGAGCAAAGCAGGGAACGCTGATCGCGGTGGGAACCTCTGCTGTGATCACTGCCTTGATTTTAATATTTGGCAAGACGCTTATGGGGATCTTTACAACGACGCCGGAACTGGTAGAGTTAAGCCGGAATATGATGGGGATTCTTGCGGTGGGTTATATTGCTATGGCGGTAACCCAGAGCCTTTCCGGTGTGATGCGTGGAGCGGGCGACACCATGACGCCTATGTGGATTTCCATTGTCACAACGATCTTTATTCGCGTTCCCATTGCCTATGGAATTTCTTTCCTTACCAGAACGCCCGAACTTCCTACTGGGAGACAGGAATGTATCTTTATTTCTCTTTTGGCTTCCTGGCTGATAGGCGCATTGATTACATTTATTTTTTATAAAAGGGGAAAATGGAAAAACAGGGCAGTTTAGTGAGGAATTTGACGTCCTTTTACCTGCTGTGATAAAATGAATCAATCTTTATAAATAATGGAGAAGAAGAATGCAAATCGTTTCTATAGAATTTTTATTCTTTTTTATATGTACACTAGTTATTTATTATATGGTACCAGCTTATTTTAAATGTGCGGTTTTATTGGCAGCCAGTTATCTTTTTTATGGCAGTCAGAATATCTGGTATCTGGTATTTCTTGCCATTGCCACGCTTCTTTCTTATGGAAGCGCGCTGTGGATGACGCATATTCAAGATAACCATAAGAAAGTTGTTTTTGTTTTGTCGCTGGTTATGAATTTGTCTGCCCTTGGCTATTTTAAGTATGCAGGTTTTTTATCGGGAGGGCGGATAAGCAGTCTTCTTCTGCCAGTAGGAATTTCTTTTTACCTTTTTATGTCCTGTGGATATTTAGCGGATGTATATCATGGACGGATAATCGCTGAAAAGAATTTGCTCAAATACGCTCTTTTTGTTTCCTTTTTTCCTACAATATTGTCAGGGCCGATTGAACGTGCCGGGAATATGCTCCCTCAATTTTCAACGGATAGCTTCAGGCAGATCCGTTTTGATACAAGCCAGATCAGAGATGGGTTTGTGAGGATGCTTTGGGGATATTTCTTAAAGCTTGTTCTGGCAGACCGGATTTCTATTTTAGTTGATACTGTATACAATTCTCCGGAAAGTTATGGGGGTGCATTGATTTTAGTGACTTCTGTATTATATACGTTCCAGATTTATTGCGATTTTGCAGGTTATTCTCACATTGCAATTGGAATTGCAAAGGCGCTTGGAATTCGCGTTATGGAAAATTTCAAATGTCCTTATCTGGCAAAAAGCATTTCGGATTTTTGGAGAAGATGGCATATTTCACTTTCTTCCTGGTTTCGGGATTATGTCTATATTCCGCTGGGGGGAAACAGAAAAGGAACTGTGAGAAAATATATCAATATTATGGTGGTATTTCTTTTAAGCGGCTTATGGCATGGCGGTGGGTGGACCTTTATTTTATGGGGCGGCCTGCATGGAATTTATCAGGTGATTGGTGCAGTTCTAATGCCGATTCGAAGAAAGTTTGCTGATGGATTAAAACTTGATGAACAATCCCGAAGTGTCAGGGCAGTTAAAGTATTAGTTACTTTTTGTTTAGTCAGCACTGCGTGGATTCTTTTTCGGGTAGAAAATCTGGAAGCTGTTTTTAGGATAGGCAGGCAGCTTCTGCATCCTAAGATGTGGGAATTGTTTGATGGAACATTATATATGTTAGGACTTGACAGAGCAAATGTGCTGGTAATGCTTGGCGGACTTATATTACTTGTAATTGTTGATCTTTTAAATGAGCGTGGAGTCATTATTTCTAAGTGTATTGCCAGAGAACGTCTTTGGATTCGCTGGCCGATTTATATAGCGGCAGTTCTTTTTATATTGATATGTGGTATTTGGGGATCTGCATATGATACATCCAGCTTTATTTATTATCAGTTTTAGTTAGAGAAGATTTATCAGGAGATATTTTGAGGTAGGCAGATGAAAAAACTATACAGTGCAGGAAAAATAGTTCTTTTTTTCATAATTATTTTTGCTTTAATTGGAGCAGCATCCAACATTACAGAAAGAAAAGACAGTCGAAAAAAGTATCATGACTTTATGGAGCTTTCAGACCAGATCGATGTATTGTTTTTGGGTTCCTCCCATGTACTTAACGGAATTAATCCGGTTCAGCTTTATGCAGAATATGGCATTACTTCTTACAATATGGGAAAACCCGGCGGAATGGTGACAGAGTCCTATTGGACATTAATGAATGCGCTTGATTATTGTACGCCAAAATGCGTTGTAGTTGATCTTTGGGCTTTGGACAGAAATTACAAATATCTGGATATTATGAATGGATATGAGCCAGAGGAGGACACACGTAATTCAGTTTCTTTGCTGCATACCAATATGGATATCTGGCCCATCAGTAAAACAAAGATCGCTGCAATAAACGACCTGATTTCTGATCCTGAGATCAGAAAAGAATTTTTATGGAATTTCACTTTATATCATAGCCGCTGGTCTTCGATAACATCTGGCGATTTCAAGCCTTTGAATGCACAGGATTCTAATGGATATTTGCTGGGTGCTGAGCAAAGGCAGGAGTTGTATTTAAATCCAAAGGTTGAGCAGGCTTTAGATACCACGCAGATTCTCTCGGAAAAATCTGTATGTGAAGAATATTTGGACAAAATACTGGAAGTATGCCGACAAAGGGATATTGAGGTGGTGCTTACGTTTCTTCCAATGGCAGTTTCCTATGACCAGGACCGTCAGGCAGTGAATAGAATTACTGAAATTGCAGATGAAAACAATCTTCTTTTTTTGAATCTGTTACCCCAGGAAACCCAATCAGTTATTGACTATTACACAGATATGAGTGATGACACTCATTTAAATGTGAATGGTATGTATAAAGTAACCTCATATATCGGCGGGAAACTTAGGGAAGTTTTTGAACTGCCGGATCATAGAGAAGATGATAATTATGCAAGGTGGAAAGAAAAGGCTGACCAGTGGAGAACTTCTGAAGTTTATAAATTGGCAAATCAGTCAGATTTGTATACGGAACTGGGTGAGATTCAGTATCTTGGTGCAAGTACGATCATCTTTATGCGTGGAGATTCAAAGGCGCTTCATGATTCTTTGGTCCGTCGGTTTATAAAGCATCTGACAGGTACCGAAGTGATTGAGGAGGCTTATTCTGAAAATGGCCCTTATCTGCTTATTCGTGATACCTCAGGCAGAATGAGTGATGTTCCTGTTATCTATGAATTTAGCGGGGAAACACAGGTGGAAGGGATGGAAACCTTCTTGGGCTCTACTACTTATATTGGAGTGAAGGATTTTGCTGCTGTGTATGTAAACGAGGATTATGACAATAATTATTTGGACATGGAAGAACATTATTATGATGATATCCAAATTATCATTCTGGGGCAGCAGGGAGAAGTAATCAGTCATTTATGTTTTGATACCAAATGGCAGGTAAAAGAAGAAAATTAAAATAAATATTTTTATTAAAACCCCATGTGCCGGCGGAGGCATGTGGGATTTTTAGAATTTGAGCGTCCGCCAGAGCGGACAGATGGGGGTAGAGACCACTTTCTAAGCTGACGTACGATATTGACGAAGAAATTTCAAGGCTGGAGCAGGGAAAACTCATTCCAGGGAGTAAAGAAAAATAGAATTCATAGCTATTTCTTGACGAATTCTTCGGGGGGTAAAATTAAAATAATTTAGTAGGAGAATTCCATTATTGGAATTACAAAAATGTATACTTGGTAATATATATAATTAATAGGAGGTTTTCAGTCATGAAAAAATTATTTGCTTTTGTTCTTGCAGGTATCTTAGCAATAGGTACATGCACGGTAGTGTTTGCTGCCCCCCTACAGAAGCACCATCTGAGATGGCAGTGGCACAGGATGGCAAGGCTCACAGTGTATATGTATTTGGTACAGCTCTTGCATTAGTTTCTACAGATGGAAGTATTGAAGTTTCCAGCATAGGACCTGCTGGAAGAGTTGATGTTATGATGGATGGCGTTGTAATTAAGAATGTATCTACTGTTGATATTCCAGCAGGTCAAAGAACAAGAATGGCTCTTGAAGAGGGTTCTATTATTGTAAAAGATGTAACTCCCGAATCAGGTGAGACTGTAAAGAAGCAGATTGAAGATGCTTATGCTGCCGGTGCAGATTCTGTTGATATAGCATCTCTTACGGAAGTAACAGCCTACAAGGTTAATAAAGACGGAGCAGTTGAGAGTGCAGATGGTAAATCAGTACCTGCCAATGCTTTGGAAATGTCTGTAACATCTGTAGATGCAGCAGTAGAGTCTTTTGAAGAAGTAATGGAAGAAATTGCGGAAGAGGAGAGGGCAAGACAAGCAGCTGAACAGAGTGGTTCTAACAGTGAAGTTTCTGATTCTGTAAGCAGCTCCAGCAGTAGCTCTAGTAGTTCATCTTCAGCTGCTCCCAGCAGTAATCCTACAGCTACACAAGCACCTCAACCTACACAAGCACCTCAACCTACACAAGCACCTCAGGCTACACCAACACCTGAGGCTACACCAACACCTGAGGCTAATGGCTAAAATAATGGATGAGAAAGGTTAAGTTGTGTATCAAAAAACAAGCAGTTTGTAATTGTTTAAAGTTTTGCCACTAAGTATGCATGAGCTATTACCACTAAATTGACAAAGTTTCTGCCAGCAGGGAATATCCGCTGGCAGTTTTGTTGTTCCCCGATAATCCCGTTTAACAGCATCTGATGACGGGAAAACACTTCTTTTGTCAAAGGA
>DKUR01000029.1 GCA_002490775.1 Lachnospiraceae bacterium UBA7199
GAGTTCCTCAGGAAAGGATACCATATACAAGCATTTGCTGGAGTGGGATGTAGGAAATTTAAAGAAAGTGGTACTTTATACTACTCGTCCGATACGAAACGGGGAAGTAGAGGGGGAAGAGTACTATTTTATAGATGAGGCCGGATATAGAAAAATGGAGGCTGATGGCAAGATCATAGAGGCCCGCGTTTATCATACATATCATGGTCTATGGCATTATTTTACAGTTGATGATGGAAAAATTGATTTAGAACATAATAATTATCTTGTGATTGGAACGATAGAGTCTTATTTAAAAACAGCCGAGTACTTTGGAAAAGAAAAAGTTATTCCAATTTTATTAGAACTTAATGATGGTATAAGATTAAAACGAGCGCTGGATCGTGAAATGCAGCAGGAATACCCAAGATATCAGGAAATGTGCAGGCGGTTTTTGGCAGACGAAGAGGACTTTTCAGAAGAAAAAATAAAACTAGCAGGTATAGAAAAAAGGTTTTCTAATGATAATCTTAGTAAATGCCTTGAAGAAATAAAATTGTATATTCTGGCAAATATATAATTTAAAATGAAAAAAATAAATTTGACAGGTGCAGATTTATAGAAAGGGGTGATCAGTATGGATATAAAAGTTAATCAGGCAGCTTCCGTGGCTCAGCCGGAGGCAGCAGCACCGGTAAAGGAGTCTGATGGTACATTTAAATTTTCACTGATCAGTCATATTGAAGAAAGCGAACTACAGGCCAGATTAGGTGTTCTTATGGAGGAAATAACCATGCAGGGCGATAAGCTGGCAAAAAAAAGGGATATAAAAGACATGCGGAAATACCGGGGACTGATCAAGGAATTCATGAACGAAATTATTAGCAGATCTCACTCTTTCAGCCGGGAAAATTTTCTGGACCGCAGAGGAAGGCACAGGGTTTATGGTATTATCCGGCTTGTGGACGAAAACTTAGATGAGTTAGCACAGGAATTAATGAAGGATGAGCAGGATCATCTTGCAATCCTTTCAAAGATAGGAGAAATCAGAGGATTGCTTTTAGATATTTTAACGTGAAGGATATTAATTACAAAAGAGGGGTTCAGGCTGTGTATAAACAGCAGAAATGAGAGGGAATATGAGCAAGTTTGCTGATATTGTAGGGCAGGAACAGATAAAGGAACATTTAGAAAATGCGATTAAAATGAATAAAGTTTCGCATGCTTATATTATTAATGGCGAGAGGAATGCCGGGAAGGAGTTTATTGCAAAAACATTTGCAATGGCACTCCAATGTGAAAACAGGCAGGAATTTGAGCCTTGCCAGGAATGTCATTCCTGTAGTCAGGTAAAGAGTGGAAATCATCCTGATGTTATTTTTATAACCCATGAAAAACCGGGTACAATTGGTGTAGATGACATCAGAGGCCAGGTGAATAATGATGTGGCAATTAAGCCTTACAGCGGTCCTAAAAAGATTTATATTATTAGTGAAGGAGAAAAAATGACTGTACAGGCGCAGAACGCCTTATTAAAGACATTAGAAGAACCTCCAGAGTATGCAGTTATATTAATACTTACCACAAATATGGAAACACTTTTGCCAACTATTTTAAGCAGATGTGTGGTTCTTAATATGAAACCGGTCAGGAATGATCAGATCAAAAAGTTTCTTATGGAAAGCATGGAAATTCCTGATTATAAGGCGGATATCTGCGTGGCATTTGCAAGGGGAAATGTGGGAAAGGCAAGGCTCCTGGCAAAAAGCGAAGAATTTGACAAGGTAAAGGAAGAAGCAGTTACTTTATTAAAATACATTGGCGAAATGGAATTGAATGAAGTTGTTGCTGCGATTAAAAAAATTAATGAATTTAAATTTGATGTAAATGATTATTTAGATATTCTTTCGATCTGGTATCGCGACGTATTATTGTTTAAGGCAACCCATGATGCAAACAACTTGATTTTCAGAGAAGAAATACAGTATATTAGAAAGGTAGCTGATAAAAGTACGTATGAGGGCATAGAGAGGATTATAGATGCATTGGAAAAATCAAAACAAAGGTTAAATGCCAATGTAAATTTTGATCTGACAATTGAACTTTTACTGCTTACGATTAAAGAGAACTAAGTGAGGTTTATAAATTAATGATTAATGTAATAGGAGTACGATTCAGAACTGCCGGAAAAATTTATTTTTTTGATCCTGGAAAATTAAATATAAAACGAGGTGATCATGTAATTGTAGAAACTGCCAGAGGAATTGAATATGGTACTGTGGTAAGTGATCCTAAAGAAGTTGAAGAAGACAAGGTAATACAGCCATTAAAACCTGTACTTCGCATTGCTACGGAAAGGGATGATGAGCAGGAGGCAGGAAATAAAGTAAAGGAAAAAGAAGCCTTTAAAATATGTCTTGAGAAGATTCGTAAACATGGCTTGGAGATGAAGCTGATTGATGCAGAGTATACTTTTGATAATAACAAAGTTCTCTTTTATTTTACTGCAGACGGACGTATTGATTTTAGAGAGCTGGTAAAGGACTTGGCCTCTGTCTTTAAAACCAGAATTGAATTGCGCCAGATTGGTGTTAGAGACGAGACGAAGATATTAGGTGGAATTGGCATTTGCGGAAGGGAGTTATGCTGTCACAGACATTTGTCAGAATTTGTTCCGGTTTCCATTAAAATGGCAAAGGAACAAAATTTATCTTTAAATCCTACAAAGATTTCCGGTGTATGTGGCAGATTGATGTGCTGCCTTAAGCATGAAGAAGAAACTTATGAAGAGTTAAACAAAAAACTTCCCAATGTAGATGATCATGTGACTACGGAAGATGGTTTAAAGGGCGTTGTCCATAGCGTAAATGTTCTTCGCCAATTAGTGAAAGTAATTGTAGATGTAGGTGATGAGAAGGAAATTCAGGAATATCGTGTGGATCAACTTAGGTTTAAACGTAAGCATAAACACAATAAAGTGGATGTGCAGGATGAAGAGCTTAAAGCATTAGAAAAGCTTGAAAAAGAAGAATTAAAATCAAAATTGGACGATAATTAATATTTGCAAATTGTTTAAGAATTGGAAAGGTTTTTTGGTAGAAGGGAATGTGTGATTTTTCTGATGAAGAAGTTTTCTTAAAGGCAAATGAAAGAATTGATGACTTGCAGAGAAATCATTACAAGATCATTCAAAACCCTGGCAGGTTTTGTTTTGGAATGGATGCGGTGCTTTTGTCCGGTTTTGCAAGAGCCAGACAAGGAGATCGGGTTATAGATTTAGGCACGGGGACAGGAATTATTCCAATTCTTATGGAAGCCAAAACCAAAGCAGAAAAATTTACCGGATTGGAAATTCAGCCGGATAGTGCAGATATGGCGCGGCGTAGTGTAAGGATGAACGGGCTTGAGAAAAAAATAGAAATTATAACAGGTGATATCAAGGAAGCAGAGAGTCTCTTTGGCGCTGCTTCTTTTGATGTTGTAACCAGTAACCCTCCCTATATGACAGAGCATCATGGGCTTACCAATCCAGAAGCACCTAAAGCAATTGCCAGGCATGAAATATTATGTACCTTAGAAGATGTGATCAGTCAAAGCAGCAGACTTCTTAAACCAGGAGGAAATTTATTTATGGTACACAGACCTTTCAGACTGGTGGATATTTTTGTTTTATTAAGGGAATATAAGCTGGAGCCAAAAAGATTGAAACTGGTTTATCCTTTTGCAGACAAAGAGCCTAATATGGTTTTGATAGAGGCAAACAGGGGCGGGCGTGCCAGAATGACGGTAGAAAAGCCACTAATCGTCTATAAAGAGCAAGGAGTTTATACAGAGGAAATATATGATATCTATGGATATTAAGAGGATCAGATCAGATGACAGGAACGTTATTTTTATGTGCTACTCCAATTGGAAATTTAAATGATATGACACCCCGGGTTGTGGATACCCTTAGGGAAGCGGACATAATTGCGGCGGAGGATACCAGAAATAGTATTAAGCTGCTTAATTATTTTGAGATCAGGACGCCTATGACCAGCTATCACGAATATAATAAAGTAGAAAAAGCAGATCAGATCATATCCTGGATGCAGACAGGAAAAAATATTGCTTTGATTACGGACGCTGGTACACCGGCAATATCTGATCCGGGGGAGGTTTTGGTAAAAAAGTGTTTAGAAGCAGGAATACCAGTGACATCTCTTCCGGGATGTTGTGCATGTATTACCGCATTGACGCTTTCAGGTCTTTCTACCAGAAGATTTTGTTTTGAAGGATTTCTGCCTACAGACAAAAAGGAAAAAAAATTTGTTTTGGAGGAACTTCAAAAGGAAACCCGTACCATTATTTTGTATGAAGCGCCTCATCATTTAAAACGTACATTGTCAGAGCTATATGGAATACTTGGAGAAAGGCACATTACTTTATGCAGAGAATTGACAAAACGTTTTGAAACTGTTTTTCCTACAACCTTAAATGGCGCAATTAAGTTTTATGAAGAAAATGAGCCTAAGGGGGAGTATGTTTTGGTGATAGAAGGGCTTGACCGGAACCGGGTAGAGAAAGACAGGCGGAAAGAGTGGGAAAAATTATCTGTCAATGAACATATGAAGTTTTATGAAGACCAAGGAATAGATCATAAGGAAGCTATGAAAAAGGTAGCAGCAGACAGAGGCGTTAGTAAAAGAGATATTTATCAGGCATTATTATAGAATTGTATTATGAGAAAAAATAAAAGAAGAGAACTGACAAAAAAATATAAGATTGTTTTTATAACCTTTCTGTCATTGTTTATATTATGCTTTTTGTGCAATATTTGGAGATTTGACAGTGGAAGCATAAGCCGTGAAACAAGTATAGAGATATCAGATAATCTTTTAGAAGAGATACCTGAATTTTTTGGTGAACCATATATTATTCTCAATGAAAACAATCCTGGTTTTACCTCAAAAGAAAAAGAAAGCAGGGAGGCATTTGAATTTTATAGTGATTTGGATGCGCTTGGACGCTGTGGCACAGCATATGCGAACATATGTAAGGAGCTAATGCCTACGCAGGAAAGGGAGGCTATCGGCCATATAAAGCCTTCCGGATGGCAGTTGATTAAATATGATGGCATTGATGGATATTATCTCTATAACAGATGTCATTTAATTGGTTTTCAACTGGCTGGAGAAAATGCAAATGAAAAAAATCTGATAACAGGCACAAGATACATGAATGTATCAGGAATGCTGCCATTTGAAAATCTGGTAGCTGATTACGTCAGAAGAACGAGTAATCACGTGCTGTATCGCGTGACGCCAGTTTATCATGAAAATGATCTGGTGGCAGCAGGCGTTCAAATGGAGGCATATTCGGTGGAAGATAACGGCGCCGGAATATGTTTTCATGTATTTGTATATAATTGCCAGCCTGGAATAGGTATTAATTATGCTACGGGAGATAGCTGGCTTCTAGAAGAGGATATGTCTTTTTATGATAAAGAGACAGGAATTCTTTTAGAAAAGATTGGTGAACAAAAATATATTTTAAATACTAATACAAAAAAGTTTCACTTGCCTATATGTGAAAATGTAAATGATATGAAAGAGAAAAATAAAAAAGAAGTAATCTGCAGCAGGGAAGAATTGATTGAAGATGGATATCAGCCATGTCAAAGGTGTAATCCGTAACGGACAAATGACGTAAGCCAGATAAGAGATAAGTCGGCGGTGAAAATTAACCTTAATTTGATTTAAGTAGAGGACAAGGCTATGACAGGAAGGAACTTGCGAAAAATAGGTATCGTAATTTTGGTTTTGGCGGTGTTTGCCTGTTTTTGTGGGTGTGGAAAAAAGAATCAGGCGGATAGTTATGAACAGACACTATCAGAAGATGTGCAGAGTGAAAAAATTGGAGAAGAAGCCATTAAAACCAACAGAGATAAAGTTGAAGATTTAGAGCAGGTGAAAGAAGAGTTAGAAGTAGTTGCACGTCCTAAAGTAAAAGGAATTTTTGTAACTGGTCCTATGGCTGGAACCTCCAATATGGAGCAGTTAATTGAACTTGTGGATGAAACAGAGCTGAATGCTATTGTTATGGATATAAAAAATGATGAGGGCAGGATCACCTATGATATGCAGATTCCTGCAGTACAGGAAATAGGAGCCGGCATTCGTTATATACAGGATATGGAAGCTTTGATAGAGGAATGTAAGGAAAAAAATATTTATCTAATTGCAAGAATTGTGGCATTTAAAGATCCTTTTCTTGTCAAATTAAAGCCAGAGTGGTGTATTCATAATAAGGATGGCAGTATCTTTCAGGATAAAGATGGGCTTGCATGGCTCAATCCGTATGAACCTCAGGTATGGGACTACTTGCTGGATATTGCAGAAGAAGCTCTCAGGATAGGATTTGATGAGGTGCAGTTTGATTATATTCGTTTTTCCACAGATGGAGGTATGGAAAAGGTAGATTTTGGGCAGCCAGGAGAGGAAAAAAACAGAGAAGAAATTATAGGGGATTTTGTAAAATATGCTGCGGAAAGAGTGCATGAGACAGGGGGCGCTATTTCAGCAGATGTTTACGGGATGGTTATTGATAGTAGAGTAGATCAGGAAATTGTAGGGCAGAATTATGTAGAAATGTCCCATTATCTGGATTATATCAGCCCTATGGTTTATCCTTCCCATTATGGGCCCTATAATTATGATATTCCAGTGCCGGATGCAGAACCATATAAACTGGTGCTAAAAGCATTGCAGGCTTCTAAAAAGGCGTTAGCAGGAGTTTTAACGGAAACTATTTCAGGTAATGAGGGATTAGAATATAGCGCGGAAGAGATAGCAGCACTTGTGCCAATGGAAGGAATTCGGGTACAAGTCAGGCCGTGGCTGCAGGATTTTACTGCTACTTGGGTAAAAGGGCATATTAACTATGGACCAGAGGAAATACGTGCACAGATTCAGGCTGTTTATGACGCTGGATATGAGGAGTGGATTTTGTGGAATGCATCCAACCATTATACAGAAGATGGATTGCTTAAAGAGAATTAGCATGTGGCCTTATGTAGGATTAGAAAGATTAAGAGGTGAAAAATAAGAGGGATTTATATAAATAATTCTGATAGCAATTACATATGATGCTAAAAAGAAAAAAGGAATCAGAGATGCTAAATTATATATGGGCGGCAATGATCATTTTGGGCGTTATTTTTGGAGCTATAAATGGGAACATGAAGGAGGTCACAGAAGCAGCACTGGACAGCGCAGGCGAAGCAGTATCACTCTGTATTGCAATGGCCGGGGTTATGGCGCTTTGGGTTGGACTTATGGAGGTGGCCGAAAAATCGGGGCTGATATTAAAACTGACCTGTAAGCTGTCTCCTTTTATCAGCTTTATGTTTCCAAATCTGCCCAAGCAGCATAAGGCCAGGGATTTTATTTCCATGAATATTATTGCTAATGTACTGGGATTGGGCTGGGCCTGCACGCCAGCGGGATTAAAAGCCATGGAAGAACTGGCGAAGCTGGAGGAGGAGCGAGGGAATCCGGCATACAGCGGAAATGGTGGAAGGGAACGGATTGCCAGTAACGAGATGTGTACGTTTTTGATATTGAATATTTCATCATTACAGTTGATACCGGTTAATATGATTGCTTACAGGCAGCAGTACGGGAGCGTAAATCCGGCGGGAATTATTGCACCGGCGATTGTGGCAACGTTTATTAGTACGATGGTGGCGGTGGTGTATTGTAAGGTGAGGGATAGAGAGCGGAGGGTGTGAGACTTTTCTATTTTTATATTTGGGTAAAATGCTAATTGCTTTTGCTCGATAATTTTGGTAATATTAAACAAAGAATCTGTATAATAAGAAAAATGCTTCTATTTTTATTTCAGGAATGCGTGGATACAGATATTTAATATAGGGTGAAAAAATGGAGCCGCGAGGAGATAGAATTTAAGTCATATTAAAGATTGGTCGTATTAACTGAAAGCATTATAGTATTATAATCTTAGCCATGTTTTGGAGGTAATTGCAACTTGGCGAAAACTAAATATCATGAAAAAATTATACATAGATGTATATCTGAAGGGGGATTAAACCATAAAAATGCTGGATTTTTGACATCTTCCTTATTACAAAACAGTGTATAAATTATTTATTGAAAGAGTAAGTATTATACACTGTTTTCAAAGGGATATCATATGTTTGTGTCAAAAATTCAAACGGTAAACTTACGTATACGAAAATACTACTTACTGTGATAAGGAAACCAAAACTTGCAGGTGTCACCGCAAAAGCATCGGTCATCTTGATATGAAAACAGGAGAAGTCGTTTCTAACCGCAGAAGCGGGATGCCGGTATTGAAGGAAGCAGCAATCTGCTTGGTTGCTATATTGTCTTGTGTCCGGAATTGGTATCAAAAATTTTCTGAATCAGGCTGTGGCAGACATCAAACTTGTTGTGCCGCTGAAGGCAGTATTCCCAGATAGTTGGGAGCGCATTCTTACCTATGCATACTATCCCGTCAGTGGAGGCGATGCATTTGAGCGAATGACAGGAAACAAAAAGTTCTTTTTTGGTGGAATCTTTTCGAGTCAGCGGATCAGCGAGCTGATTGTTCGTATAGCGCCATCCTGCAGCAGTATTTCTTTGTCAAATGGGTGGGATGAACCACCAAAACGATTATTATGCAGCGTTTCATTGTATAACGAATTTATAGATTTTGTCAACTGATGCGACAAATGTGGTAGGGAAATGCTGTCGCAGATCAATCTGTTTATGCCGACAGGTGTTAAAAGCTGTATGCCGTTGTATTACCGCGTTATTTATGGTAGCATAAGGGCCATAAACGCACTTAAGGGAAGCCTTGTAGTTTAATAACCTCTTTCCGCTATATCATGGATAAAGGCTTTTATAGTACCCCCATGCCCCGCATTGACTCCACTGCGCATGAAACAGGGGCAAGCCGACAGTTTTTATTCCTTTTGCCGTGAAGATAATCTATAATGATTTTATTGGCAAAGGTCGGTTCTTATTTTGTGCTGATAGCCCGCATAGTAAATGATTTGTGGTTCTCTCATTTGCACCACCACCTGTCCAGCCTCACATGGCAAAAGGACGCATAGTAAAATATCAACAGACAGAGAACCGTGCCGTAAATTTTTCTGAAGAGAGGTGCTATTATGAAGAAAGTTTACGACAATTGTTGTGGTATTGATGTGCACAAAAAATTTATGGTTGCCTGCTTTATCCATGGCAAAGAGCAGGAAGTACGTGAGCTTGGTGCAATAACCAGGGAACTCCTTGAACTGGCTAAGCAAAGGCGGATGGTCGCCATGGAAAGTACCGCCTCCTACTGGAAGCCCCTGTATAACATCCTGGAATCCTCCGGCTTAAATGCCATGGTAGTGAACGCCCGCCATATGAAGGCTGTTCCCGGCAAAAAACGGATGTAAAGGATTCCGAATGGATCGCCGACCTTGTACAGCATGGTCTTTTAGAGCCAAGCTATATCCCGGACAGGGATCAACGGGAACTGCGTGAACTGATCAGCTACCGAAGGAGTTTAGTCCAGGATCGTACAAGGGAGTTTAACCGGCTGCAAAAGATGCTGGAAGGAGCCAACATAAGCTTTCTGGCACAATTGCAGATATCAGTGGCAAAAGCGCACACAGCATCATAGATACTATCCTTTTAGGAACTGCAATTGACAGTTCCAAATATGATGAAATGTATAATAATAAAGTAATTGCGCATAATCTCAAAGCCTCAAAGGAGCAGATCGTTGATGACCTGAACGGTTTTATGTCACCATTACAGAGGAAAATGATGAAGGAACTCCTAAAACATGTGGACGAACTGGATGCCTATATCGAACATCTGAACGATGACATTGACAGCCACATGAAGCCGGAGAAAAAGCAGACAGTTGATGCAATCAAGGATGTCACCGGATTGGGTATCACCAGTTCGCAGGCAATCATTTCTGTGATCGGAACAGACATGGAACGACTTCCTACAGATGCCCATATTTCCTCATGGGCAGGACTCTGTCCCGGAGATAATGAAAGTGCCAAAAAAACGCAGGACCGGAAAGACCAGAAAAGGTAATTATCTGTTGTGGACAACATTGATTGTATGTGCGCATTCTGCGGTCAAAGTGAAGAACTCCTATTTCGTGTGCAGTTCCAGAGGATCAACGCTCATAGGGGGAGTAAAAAGGCATATGTGGCAGTTGCCCACTCCATGCTGATTGCTATATATTACATTCTTAAAGATGGAGCGGCATTTCAGGATTTAGGTGCAGATTATTACAACCAATTCAATAAGGAACGCAAAATCAACGCCTACCTGAAGAGGTTAAAAGCATTAGGCTGGGAAATGCCTGAAGCCATGGAAGCACAGCCAGCTTAATCATAAATTTTTGAAGCAAAATTTTGTTATAGGGATAATTTGCGCTTTTTTGGCCATCCGATAGATTTTGTTTCATAGTAAGGGAAAAGTAAGCTGATGATATCTTATGACATTTAAGGCGACAGATAAAATGGGCAAGTCATTTGAGGTAAAGGGATATTATTATGGAAACAATCCGTAATTTGACAGGAGAAACTGTTAAGAAGAACATAAACGAACAGGTGGAAGATTAAAAAAGAAGATATAGGAAGCGTCACTTTATAATGCGAGGAGTAGTGGTGTTTCCAACATTGATTTTTGATGCGCTGTTAGCAAATCACCAGTTAAACTGGAGGTTGTTGATTAGGCTGAAGTATATCAGTGTGGAATTAAAAAATATATAATGAAGGTAAAGCATATGAATTCTCAAGCATTTCATATTATTGAAGCATTAGGGCTACAGGCTCCTAAATCGTATAATTTGAATGAGGCAATAGAATCACAGAGAAATAAATTCTATTTGCGGTATTGTAAAGATGTGGGGTATCAAAGTCATGTTATAAATAAAGAAGAATTAATAATTCAAAGGGCAATGCTAGAAAAGGAAATATCAAAGGGAAAATTGTTAAGAATTGAAGATTCCTTTGATAGTATAGCTGGTTGTGCTGTATATGCTAATTTGGACGGAATATACGGAGAGTATGTTAGCGGTCACATTATATCTCTTTTAAGAAAAGGGATATGTAGAAAAAGGTTTTTAATTGATAAGTGTGGAGAGGTCAAAGTAAGAGAGGCTTTTCAAGGATTTGAAGCCACACAAATAAAAGGTGGATATTTTTGGAGACCCTGTGAGAATGTAAAAGATAAACTTAATGAGATAACTTGTTATTTATTGGAAAATTTGATAAGTAAGGAAAAGGATTTGTTATTAGAAATACTTATTACAGAAGATGATATTATCATATGTGATGCTAAACATCCTGGAATGGACATGAGCTGGCAAGGTATGAAGGATATTTTTAATATAAATAATGTTGAAATTTTTTTAAAAAAAACACATAGTAAAAAAGTAAATGTAAAGGAATTTAAAATTGATGGGTTTGATATTGATCTATCAGTTCCTGTTAAAAATATAATTATTGGAAATGGGGCGATTTTATCACATTATGTAACGAGAAACTATCCAATGTATAATACTATTAAGTTTATTTGTAGGTAACTGTTAAATGAGCTTTTCTTTTGGCGCAGATAGCTTTCTACTATATAAGGCAGGTGGGATAGCCGTAAGTCTTATAGCCGACTTTCTTAAGGGTGCTTTCGTTCACGAGTTATAAGGGATTAGGGCTTTTGAAAAATGGAATTCATCCTTAAGGAAGCCGTAAGCCTAAATCGAGTCAAAAGTGGAATCGCCCGGAAAAGTGTCAAGATGGAAGCCCGGGTGGAGTGAAAAGAAATCAGGGAGAATCGGCTTTAAGGAAGAGGAATCGCCAATGGATTTGTCCTCGTCAGGGGAATCGAATTTCTTTCCTGCAGGTATTTTTCGGGATGGGGGCCTTAAACCCATCATTCAGGGAAGCGATATGGCGAACTTATGGCATAGTAGAAATGGCCGTTGACATACTGTTGCTTTGCGTTAGGAAAGGAGGCGGTCTGTGGGGGTATGAGATCGTAAGCTATCTTATAAGGGTCAACTCGTGATTATCTTTAAGCCTGCGGATTAGGGAATTGAGGGTCTTGGGACTGTTTTCGGTAACATAAATCTCAATGCCGGAGGTGTCGAAGATAAGCATGGAGGAGCGAGAAGAGTAGATGGCTTGGCAGATGGGCTCAGTGAAATCTACCATACGCTGGAACCTGAGTTCAATATATGACACGCAAACCCCGGTTTGTAGCGGTTAGGGGGATAATTCCTTTTCCTTCCAAGGAGTTAGAAAAAGGAAGGGGTATCTTCCATGAAACATATCCGGGCAGTCTGGAAAGGCACCTTTTAAAGAAATCTGATGGTATTTAACAGTCATAAATTTTCTTCTCCGTTTATGAAAAAATAGTTGTCTGATAACGCTATTTTAACATAGGCGGAGAGAAAGTTTAAATGGAAATAATGGGATGAGCCAATAAAATCAATGGGTTTAGCAATTTGGCAATTGCGTAAAATTTATTCAAACTAGGAGGAATTCATTATGTTGGAAATTGAAGTAAGGGCTATTGTAAATAACAAAATGGAGTTGATTCAAACTTTAAAAGAGAAGGGGTTTGTGAATACAAAAAACGTAGTTCAGCACGACATTATGTTGGATAAGCCAGATGCGAGTTTGTTTGTATCAGGGAAGAAAATACGTATACGAATAGAAGATGATAAGGCAACGCTTACATACAAAGGCGATATAAATGTTGATCAAAATGTTTCGAAAAGAACAGAATTGAATATTCAAATAATGCAAAGTGAAGTAGAGCAATATATAACATTTTTATCTGAGTTAGGATACCCAATCTGTTTTCAGATAAAAAAAGAAAGACGGGTATTGGAAAAAGATGGAATTATAGTAACATTTGATGAATGGCCTATTATTGGATGTATGATGGAGATTGAAGGACCAGAAGAGCAAATAAAACATGTTGCGGAAGAAGTGGCACCAGATGTTAAATTTTCTAATTATCGTTTAAAAGAATTGTTTGAAAATACAATGCAGGAGACAGGAAAGTCGTTAGCTGAACTTAAGGATATGTATTACAGGGAAAAACAATTTGATTTAGGTCATATTGAATTAATTATCAGATAAATTAGCGCAATACAAAGGGATTTGTAATTAAGATGATGAATTCACAATTCTCTTTTACGTTATATAATGAATGACAAAAGGAAAACTACTAATATGCCAGAGACAAATGCGTTTGTTCAAGAATTTGAAGATTTAGTGAAAAATAAGGATGAAAAAGCGATAAAAGTTATTAACGCCATTGCGGATTATTGCAAAAATGAAATGGCAGCGCAAAATGTTGTGAATCTTTTTTTTGCAGACCATGGCTGGGAACATTCGATCAGACTGAGTCATTATGCATCTTTTATGGTTGGACAATTAAAAGATGAAAACAAAAGCTTGTTTAGTGATATTGAGTGGAACAATATGTTGGTACTTCTATGGACAGCTATTGCTTTGCATGACATTGGGATGAACGACATTGCTAAGTATAAAGAGGCTGATTTAATAGAGATAATTAAAGAGCAAGTCGGACGGATTGAACATGTAAGAAAGTCGGGGGAATGGATTGCGAGGATTATCGACGATATTAATCATAATAAAATAAAAGATGATATCAGCGAGTTTGTTCATGCTTGGATGAACTACTGGGATGATCAACGGACAATGGATTCTATTACAGCATTAAGAATGGTAAAAGATATTGTATTAATGCATGGGGAAGACAAGAATTGGCTTGTAGAAGATAAAATTGGTGCTCTGGACAGAAATGTATTTTCGGATATTGATGAAAAAGATAAAGATATTTATAGAACAATAATAAGTTATAATGAGGCATTATTATGTCTAAGTGATTTGCTTGATATTTGTAAAGACAGAATGATGATATTTAGTAACGATAAGTTAAATGAAATTTTTAATCAACTGGATGCCAATAAGAGGCGTCTTACATTTGAGCATTGGGTTTCACATAATATTACAAGAGTAAATAAGGATGATTATGAAAAAGATGGATACTTTAAGCTCGAGACGTATAAGTATTCGGTAGATTCAAAAATGTATCTTAATAATGTATTATATAATATGTATCCAGGACTTGGGGCTATAGAGGCCTGTTTAAAGTGGGGAAATGACGAGAGGTTAAAGGGCATATTACAAAATTTTGGATATAATGGGATAAGATTATCTTTCCGACGTCAAAATGCTCCAGTATGGAGGACAATACATGCCCAAGCAGATAAATTCAAAATATACGATAATGCGCATATTCTAAAGATTAATTCCCAATTAGAAGGGACAACTAATAATTTTATCAATGACTTGATTAGCCGTTGGATTCAAAAGAATTGGAGCGTAGAGGAAGAGTCCGATTTTTACCGAAATTTTAAAAGTATATATGAAATGTTTAGCAAAGGGGTTTCGTTACATATTCTATATGATAAGAAAGTAGAGAAAATTAATAAAGATTCAATAGGTTTTTTTGTTGAAGTGCAAGATGGTGGAGGGATAAATTATGGAATAAATGATATTCTTTTATCGGCAATTAATATGTTTTTTGAGGTGTGTAAAGACCGAGAAAACATACATAATGTTCAGATTGTTGCGAAAGGTGATAGGATTTTTTCTTCCCTATATAGTGGCACGAATAATGATAAAGAGACGGGCTACATTATAATTATCAGAAATTATTTAGAAGATGATTTGAATAGAATCATTGAAACTATTAAGAAAAAAGATGATAGTTCTTTTGCAATTTTTATTTGCAGTGCGGGCAAAGTTAATAGCGGGTTAAGGCAAAATTGTCAAAACGTACAATATATAATAAATAAAGATAAATTTGATAAGATAAAACCATTTTTAAGGGATTATGCGCTCAAAGAATGGACAGATAAAGATGAGATAAGCGAAAAAGAAGAAGGGCAGGCAGAGGAGTTGCTGAGTGAGATGCAAATAGGGCTTGGGGAGTTTATTAAGCGCTTAGAAATTATATATAATGGCATGCACACAATTAACGAGAGTGTTATTTCGGATTTGAAAAAGAATAAGTATGGCGGTCTGTTTGTCTTAAATTTATTTGAGATGATGTCAAAGGAAGTTGACAGAAGAAGGGAAATAGAAAATAAAGAATTAGAGTTTTTTTATAATGAATTTTATAAACAGAACAGAAGTAAAATATATCAAATGAGTGATTATGAAGAAGCCAAAGAACTATTGAGTAGTTTATGCGAAGAAAATGATGGAAAAATACGATTACAAGCGAAATATAGCAGCTCGTTTGAGAATTTAATTGTTAGTTTAAGCAGGGAAATGGATTGTGGTGTTAAGCAAAACTTATTCCAGATGATGATATTTTTTTGGCTTTATAATTATAGAATGGTCAATTTCAAATCTGTATGTTACAGAGAATATTTAACATATCTTTCGCCAAAACAACTATGTAGTTATATATTAAATCCTAATATCGATTTGGTAGAGAGAATAAATATTTGTTTTGAAACTAGTGAGATTTTAGTTGATGAACTTAAACAAAAAGCTGAAGATGATACGCTCAGGGAATTTATAAATCAATATATCATTAAGTTGTTAAATGATAGAATGTGTCTATTGGAAAATGAGGATATTATTTGCTTTCAATCAATATATAGAATTTTTAGGGGAATATTAGCGCCTAATATGGAAGATAATATTTGTCGGATAATAGATGTAATCGGAAAGTCGAAATCACATGTTGGTTACCTTGGCTTCATTGAAGGTGTTTGTAGCGCTAACCTGGATGAAGATAGACAATTAGAAAAGATTGTAAATACACCCTTGGAAAAAATGTTGAAAGAGATCTTTGCAGGTTCTGAGCTACACATACAGTATATGGCATATGATATCCTGTTTAATTATAAGAAAGATGGTTTGCGGAAAAAATTTATTCGCGATGATTGGGAAAAAATTTGCGGATTATTGCATGGTAAAGGTAAACTGGAGGAAAAAGATAAAAATAGCGTTTACATAGAGTGGGAAAAAATGAGATTAATGTTTATGAACATTTTAAAGGAGACTTCTGAATCCATAAGAAAAAGAAACATGTTTGATACAAAATAGAAGAGGAGATATAAAATTTTGAATACACAGTATTTAAAAGTTGGATGCATTTTTTCCCGGGATTTTTTGGATTACATTAATGAAATGAACAGTAGGACTGAACTTGTTAAGATATATGAAGTATACGGCTCTACCTTAGAAAATTGTTTTTTAACAGCGCGTTCTGCATATCGATTACCGCAATGTGATAGAAAATCTTTTGAACAGTACATTAGAAATATTTTGGATATGGGCTTACAGTTTAATTATACCATGAATGCCAGTTATATTGGTTCTTTAGAGGAGATTTATAGAAAGCAGGCACAAATAAAAGAATATATAAAGTATTTGTCGGACATAGGTGTAACTACAATTACAATAACGCTTCCTATTATTGCAGAAATGATTCGAGAAGTAGATGAAAAAATAGGAATTGAAGTAAGTACAATTGCGCATCTCGATTCTGTTGCCCAAATTCAAATGTGGTATGAGAAATATGCGATAACAAAGATTTGTAACAATGTTATGAAAAATCGGGAAATTGCGTTTTTACATAATGCTGCGCGGTTCTGCAAGAGTAAAAATATAGTATTAACTTTGATTGCAAATGAATTTTGTAGCAATGGAACGAATAATGCAATTGATTGTGCGGGCGGTTGTATCTATAGGGATCATTGTTATTCATTGCAATCAGAAGGATATACACAGGTTGATATGAAGAAAATGCATGGGTATCCTATGGCGATATGTGATGAGAGTAGGAAGCATCCTATTGTGTGGTTAAAATCTAATTTTATCAGACCAGAGGATATGAAGCTATATAATGAAGTGGGTATAAATCATTTTAAGATTACAGGTCGAACAGCTTCGCTTTCATATATGAAAAAGGTTATTAAAGCATATATGGAACAAAATTGGAATGGTAATTTAATTGAATTATGGAATAATGTGGATCATCTCAGTAAAGGAAGCAAATCAGAAGAAAGAGAAAAGGGTGTTTTTATTCCCAATAAATTGTTGGACAATTTTTTAAAATTCTGGTTCCAGAATATGAATCATATATGCTCACAGGAGTTATGTGGGGAAACATGCGAATATTGTAATAGGTATTATGAAGAATATATTAAACTATAGCGACTTCAAATTAGGTGCGCCGCGAATTTTTAAAATCGTTGATGTCCCGAGCTTCCTAAGACTGGTATACCTAATAAAAAGTGTATAGATTAAATATATTTAAACAGATATTATTTAAAAATGTATTTATTATTCTAAAATGTTTAACCCTATTTTGATGTTAGCTAATGTGCTATTGTATGTCTGCCAATATGATTTAAAGCAATGGAAGAGTTGGCGAAATTGGAGAAGAGGAGGAAAACAGAGGGGTATGTTTCTGAGTATGGGGCGATTGAAAATAGTAACGTGGGTTTAGTGGCCGAGTGTGGATGAGGAAGGATGTCGGATAATTTGAAAATTGAGGACAAAAAGGGAAAGCGTGAACAGGTTTTTAGTAATGTGCATGTTTTTGATGCTCCATATTATGTTAAAATGTTTGATTTTGGCCATAGAGTTGATGAAGATTGCTACATTGCAATAGGCAAAATATATTGTTTGTGATGTTTACAGGAAGAAAAGATGCCATTTGATTGAGTTAAGTAAGGATTGCAACAGATGTGGAGAAAGCTTTATTATGACTAAAATATTTATTAGTCAATGTGGACAAAACTGACGGTAGGGTAGTTAAAAGAAGCAGGAAGAACGAAAAATTATGAGTAAAATCATGGATCAACTTTGAAATGAAGAAGAAATTGAAACAGCGAAGCGTATGCTGGAAAGAGGAAAATTGGAAGAAGAGGAAATTACAGAGGATCTAGATTTGCCATTGGATGTAGTGGAAAGAATTGGGAACGATTTGCAATTGGTATAATTGGTTTTACAACGGATTGTGAAAGTGGGAACTCATGAAACGGAGAAATCCTGCTTTTATTATATAGATTTTAGGGGATTGGTACTATTCGACAAAAAGGAAGTAAAAAATTCATGGTTATATGATATTTTTCACAAAGTTCGTGTCATTAACTTGACACAAGGGGGACTTAAGGCGATGGAGGAGTTGGCAAGGTTGGAGGAGGAGCGGGGGATGCCGGGGTATGCTTTAGATGGGACCGTAAAAAATAATGGTGCAGAGGCGGCGGGTGCACATGACAGAGGAACCGTGGGAAGAGGGAAGGGAAAGCAGGAGCGCGTCGCCAGCAACGAGATGTGCACGTTTTTGATATTAAATATTTCTTCTTTACAACTAATACCAGTGAACATGATAGCATACAGGCAGCAGTATGGGAGCGTGAACCCAGCAGGGATCATCGCACCGGCGATTGTGGCAACATTTGTGAGCACGATGGTGGCAGTGGTGTATTGTAAGGCGAAGGATAGAAAGCGGAGAGCTTGAGGCTCTCCGCTTTTTCTTATGGGCTTTAGCCTGTTGAGTG
>DKUR01000051.1:0-12203 GCA_002490775.1 Lachnospiraceae bacterium UBA7199
ATTTACTCATGCGTTTGTCGTGTCCATAATTAAGTAGACTACTGCTACTCCACATAGCAGAAAACTATCTCGCCACAAAATAATACAGTCAATATCCACAATTGATTTAAAATAATTGTATGATATTCAAACAAGAAACAATAAAGTCATGGTTTACTGGTATAAATTCTTCTATAAATAACGAGGTTGTAAAACCTTTTCAAAATGCAGAACAAATAATATGGAAATATAATCAGGCTATTGAACATAATTCCTTAACACAAAATGGATGGAATAGAATATTAGCCCAGTCTGATGATAGTTTAAAAATGTATCTTACGAGCATTAAAGGTACAGCAGCATCAATAACTGGGTATACTACTTCATTGCAAGGTAATATTACAGGTTTTAAAAAAGTTTCATCTGCTATTACGCAATATAACTCTATTGCGTCCACAGGAACAGCAAATCAAACAACATTTGCAAATGCAGTATCTGCTACAAATAACAAATTAGCAAATTATTTAGTTGGATTGAACGGAGCTAAAGCAAGTACTGGCGGATATGCATTATCATTAATTGGTGCAACAGCAAAAACAGTTGCTTTACAATTTGCCACTATTGCATTAAATTCCGCTATAACATCTGGCACATCACTAATTATATCTGGAATTGTGTCTGCAATTTCTTCATGGATACATAAAACAGAAAATATGATTAGTGCTTCGGAAGATGCATTAGATACTGTTAAATCTTTAAATGAAGAGTTAAAGAATAATCAAAAGACAATTAGTGATACTGCTAAAAGATTTGCAGAATTATCACAAGGAGTAGATCAATTAACGGGAGAAAACATCAGTTTAACCAGTAATGATTATGAAGAATTTTTAAATCTAAGCAATCAATTAGCTGAAATGTTCCCAACACTTACTCGTAATTATAATGACAATGGTGATGCAATTGTACAATTAAGTGGCAATGTTGACACTATTGTTAGTTCTTTACATAATCTTATTGAAGCACAGAGAGACTTAACAAATAAACAAATAGCAGAAGAATTGCCAACTATATTTGATGGACTTTCTGCAAAATCTGATGCTTATGAAAGGCAATTATCGGATTTGCAAAGCAAAAAGGATGCATTGCTAAAATCATTAGGCGATGTTCAAAGTGATAATTTTACTAATAATTTCATGAATGGTCTTTCTGATAAATGGATTGAAATAACTGGAAATAATTTAGAAGTTATTTCTCAAATCAGAGATGACTATATTAAAATATTGACAGATGCTGATATTAATTTTGAAGAATTAACACCTGATTATGAAATAAAAGATGGCGTTGAAATTCCTGTTGGATTTACTATTAAAATTAATTCATCAGATGAAGATATTGAAAGAGCAACATTGACTATTGATGGCAAAATAGAAGAACTTGCGATGCAATATGAAACAGACATTCAGAAATTAAATGATGAAATTAATGCTACTACTGAAAAGAATAAGGCAAATTGGAATAATTTAAGTAATTCTATTTTTTCATGGTTAAGTACAGATGATTCATTTAAAGTTATGAATGATGCCATGCAAGCAACCGTACAAAGCATAATTAATAGTCTGGATTGGAGTTCATTAAATTTTTCTTCTTGGGAAGATGCAGAACAATATATTCAAAATAACATTTTATCTCTGTTTAATACTGCTGAAGGTAATCAAACACTTACAGATGTTCAAATAATGCTTGGGGTTAGAACCCAATTTAATAATGGAGATATATCTGTTAAAGATTATCAGGATAAAATACAAGAACTATTAGCAAATATAGAAGGATTGCCAGACGAAACTAAGAAGTCTATTATGTGGTTATTTGGTGTTAATTTTAATGAAGATGGTACTACTACTTCTGATACTGATACACTAATCAACAACGTCAAAGAAAAACTCCAAGATGATTTTGACAACAAAGTTGGAGAACTAACTCTTGAAGAACTGCAAATTGCAGCAGAACAGGTAGAAGTTCCAAATGGTACTCTTCTATCTTGGGACGAACTGGTTACTAAGATTAAAGAAGTTCAAAGTTCAACCTCGAACATTGAAAACCCCATTTCATCCACAATCACCTCTTCTGTTGAACAATTGGCAACTCAGCTCGAACCCCAATTCACAAAACTTGGAGAGGCATATAGGGAAATTTTTACAGCAGATGGTTTTACTCTTAATACTGTAGACAATTCCATGCTTGAAAACCTGCGTACAGCATTTACAGAACTTGAGGAAGAAGTTGGAGTCGCTTTTGATGCTTCTGTTCTTAACCCGTTCTTTGATACACTGACTAATAAAGCTTCAACCGTAGAACAGGTGCAGGATGCATTTAATAACCTAGCCTCTGCTTATTTCTACAGTACAGAAACTTTAGATTATCTTTCTTCTGAAACTGCTGATGCCATTGAAAAACAATTGGAAGAAATGGGTGTCCAGAATGCAACGGAAGTTGTAGCAGATGCATTAACAGCTAAAACTGAAGAACTTATTGTAGCAAAAGAATATCTTGCTCAGACTGGAAAAGAATTAACAACTGCTACAGAAGATGAGCAAACGGCTTTTATCTTAGAACAAATTGAAGCTGGTAACTGTGGCGAAGCTTTGGCATTATTACAGCTAAAGAAACTACTTGTAAACAGCGCACAGATAAATACTTCTGCCGACATTCAACAAATTATGAATCTGGCTTCTGCCAGCGGAATGGGCGCTGAAGTATTAACCCGGCTTGCTAATGCAAAGAATATTTTAGGAATCGTTGAAGCCGGGGGGACCGTATCACTTTCATCTTATCAGAAGGCTTTATCTGATGTGGAATCTGCAAAGCAGACTATGCTTGACTGGAAACCTGTTGAGTTAGATTTCAGTAATTTCGGAGATGGAGCTTCTAAAGCTGGTAATGCCGGAAAATCCGCCGCCGAAAGCTACATAGACGCTTTCGAGGAAGAGTTATCCGACTTGTCCCAGCTTCGCGACAATGGTGTTATCACTGAAAAAGAATACTTAGACAGCCTCCGCACGCTCTATGAAAAATACTTCGAGAACAAGCTGGGGTATGAGAAGGAATACGCCAAATACCAGCGGCAATACCTGGAAGGCTATAAATCGCTTTACGAATCCGCCCTCAGCGGCATTTCCACGCTGCTGGGCAATCAGATTGACGGTTATAAGGATGCCAAAGATGCCGCTGTCTCCTCTCTCACTCAGGAAAAAGATGCCCGTCTTGAAGTCATTGACGCCCAGAAGGAACAGCTAGAGGCCCAAAAGGATCTGATTGACGAGCAGATCGAAGCAAAGCAAAAGCTCATAGATGATATTCAAAATGAAATTGACGCCATGAAAGAAGCCAATTCTGAACGCCAGCGTCAGTTGGATTTGCAAAAAGCACAGTACGAACTGGAACGTATGCAGCACCAGCGCACAATCCTTCAATACAGTGAAGAAAATGGAATGCAGTATGTGCAAAATGATGAAGGGCTGCGGGCTGCAAAGGAAAGCGTTGACAGTGCAAAATTTGAAATTGAAATTTCCAATAAGGAAAAAAATATCTCCCTGCTGGAAGATGAAATCAGTCTGCTAGAAGAGCAAAAGGATGCCATTCAAAATCAAATGGATCTTCTTGATAAACAAGCGGAGCAGATTGAAAGCTACTACTCTAAAATGATTTCTGAAACAGAAGCTTACTATGATTCTCTAATCAACAACATGGAACGCCAGAAATCAAAATGGGAAGAAATAGCTGAAATTGAAAGCGTTGCAAGAGCCTACTCCGACTTAGAGCAGGTGGCAGGCGGCATGGGCTACAGCGTCCAGGATATCTTAAGCGGCAATGAACAGGCTTTTGAAGATTTTAAGTCTAGGTACATTGCTCTGCTAAGCGACCTAAACAATAATTCCAGTTTTTCAGAAGGATTATCTTATGCCACATCAGGTATTGCCCAAGACATTGACAACCTGGAAGCTTCTGCTGCCACCGTCAGCGAAAGCACAGGCAAAATAGCCGCCAATATCAGGGAAGTTAACACCAATGCAGAGGCATTAAGCAGCAGCCTTTCCAATATCAATGATTCTCTCTCCGGCTTTTCCGAGACAGACAATATCACTGCTTCCACAGAAGCCTTTTCTAAGCTGGGACAGGCAATCCAATCTGTAGCAGATGCGCTGAACATAAGCGAAGACGGTACCATAGGCAGTCTCACAGGCGCACTTAAGTCTTTATACGAAATGCCCCTTTGCCAAACGGATGACGATAAAAATGGCGGTATTCTTTCTAAATTTCAAGCATTAAAGACTGCTGTCACTGACGTAACAAACGCCATTTCCGGCGGTGGTTCCTCCACCTCTGACAGCGGTGACGGGGGAAATTCCTCAAGTCCAGGTACAAGCTCCGGTGCAGCCGGAAACAGTTCTGGCGGACTGGCAGGCGCCATTGCCTCCCTGAAATCTGCCGCCACTGATGCATTAGGCGGCAATGGAAATGATGAATCAGAAGGACAAAGCGAAGGCTCCGGCATTATCGCCCAGTTTGGTCAGCTTAAAAATGCAGTAACCGACACCACGGAAGCCATCGGCAGCGGCGACTCAAAACAGAAGAAAAAATCTAAAGGAAACTCAAAAAATGGAAATTTGATCAGTTCCATCACAAGTCTTGGAAGCACCGCCTCAGAAATTCTTACCGGCGACGGTAATGATGAAGATAAATCAGGCGGCGTAATTGGGCGGTTTGAACAGTTCAAAGACGTAATCGGTGAAGCCAATGAACATGTAACAGGAATTGCCACAGGGTTACACGATATTGATGACGAAACTGTAGAATGCACCATCAAAGTAAATGTTGAACAAAATGGAGAGCTGCCTGCCTATTCCAAAGGCATCCTTGCTCCCATGAAGCTGGAAAGTGCTGAATATAAAGCAAAATATAGCCCTGCACATGCTAAAGGAACCGGAAATTACAAAGGGCTTCCCAAATCAGAGAAAAATGCGCTTCGTTCCGAATATGGACAACCTGAATTAACCGTATATCCTGACGGAACTACAGAACTCACCACACAGCCTACCATCAGCGATCTTCCGAAAGGAACCGTTATTTTTAATGAAACACAGACAAAAGAAATTTTCCAAAATAAAGGGGATGCTTTAGGCGGCGTATCTGCAAGCGGCTCTACAGGACAAAGCTCTCCCGGAAAACCCACTCTTCCTCCGCCCCAGCGCCCTGCCTTTTTGGTGCAGCAGGAATTACAGGAAGAATGCCTTGCAAAAACAGGCAGCATTATGGATAAAATTTTATCTCCTTTAAATATGCTTTCCCGCAATTGGAAAGACATGGCCGGCCTGACAGGAAACATAAATCATATTAATCACAATGGGCAAAATCAGTCCGTCAATGTAGGCGGCATCAATATCACCTGCCCCGGCGTTACCAGTCAGGAAGTAGCCAGACAGTTAGGCACAGAATTAAATCATATTTTTAGCGGATTCCATAACTATGCAGACCAGCAAAGCAGAGTCAGATAAATCACAAATAACTTTTAAGAAAGGCTGTAAAAATGGATTTTAAAACAGAACTTTTAAACGCAATCCAGATCATGGTAAGCAGGAAACTTGACGACTGCAAAGCAGACCGCACCTACAAATCTGTAGTAAAAAGCATTACCCAAAAAGGATACATAGTATTGGATGAAGCAGGCAGTGAACGTATTGTTCCCTGCTGCATTCCCAATCTAACGCTTAAGGCCGGACAAAGCGTCTGGCTTAAAGAGCCTATGGGAGATCTGAAAGGTCTGCATATTTGCGGCATTTTATAACAAAAATTTACTGAAAAAGGAGGTGAGCAAACATGGCCAAACCCTATATTCAAAAAATAACTCCATTTGATGCCGACAAAGATTATGAAATCTCTTTATCATGGACCGGAAGCCGCGCCCATGCAAACAGAATTATTATTTACGATAATGATTCCAATAGCGTTTTGTTTGATGATACGATATCATCCTTTGCACTTAAACATACGATTCCCGCTTATACCCTGACCAATGGCAAAAAATATGTGATTCAGGCACAAACCTATGACGTGGAAAACCTCCCTTCTCCCCTGTCAGACAGGGTTTTGTTTTTTACCTTTGAAACGCCTGCGTTTTATTTTAACAATCTTCCTGAAAATCACAGGATTACAAATGCCTCCTTTTCGGCTTCTCTTACCTATCATTCCCCTGATTGGGAAGACATCAGCACCTATGTGTTTTCTCTTTATGACTCTACCAAAAAGCTGCTGCTTTCCAGCAGCCCGCTGACAGATTCCTTTGATATCAGCTATACCTATCGGGGACTTGAAAACAATACCGTCTACTATATCAGATGTACAGGGGTTACGGTTAATGGGATGGAGCTGGATACCGGCTATCAGGAAATCAGCGTCAAATACGAAAACCCAAATGCCTACTCAAGAATCTACAGTACCGCCATCCCCTCGCAGGGGTGTGTACAGGTTGCCACGAATCTGATCATTATTCAATATAATGGGACGGAAAACTTCGAATACCCGGATGGAATGATTGACCTTAGAGACAAAACTTTATATTATGACGAGGGATTTTTGATTGAAAAGGACTTTACACTGCTGATTCGGGGCACACATCTCTGGCAGAATGCAGACATTCTCAAAATGAGCAGTAAAAATGTCTCTCTGACGCTAAGCTCCCATATTTACAGCGGCGGAAAGCTCCGTTTTAAACTGCTTGTTCCAAATGGAGTAAGCAGTTATTTATTATATTCCAAAGAGCAGGTTTTTGAAAATGAAGATATGGTCACAATTGCGGTGAGGAGAAAAGATAATATCTATCAGCTAAAGGTTTTTGTCTCTCCCGGCTTTTCTCCGGAGGGTAACCTGTGGTATGGCACACAGCGTCCTGATCCTGCCCTTATAAAGATTTATGACAGTTGGATCGATACAGAAGGTTCCACCCATGTTGTTGACAAAGAATCTTTTACTACCTTTTTAGGAGAAACAGAACCCGTAGATACAGTAACAAGCGACCTATGGTTAGGAGGTGATTAAGGCGCATGTTTTTATGTGGAAGTAATTTCGTTGGAGGAGCACTGGCATGTGCCATTACTCCTACCAGCATAGAACCAATTCATTATATTGAGCTGAAAAACGGAGTCTATGATGATCTGTATCTCAGCAAAGCAGTCGATTTTGAACTTACAGATACCTGCCCTAATGAATGGAACTTTGACACCATACTTTGGGCAAAATTTAACGGAAATGCCAATGCAGGAAATGTTGACTGGAATCTGGAAACCACTTCCCACCTTATTTTAAAAAGCAGAAATGAAGGAGAATTTAAATGGAAAACCATTGCAGTAAAAGAAATTCATTCTACCGACGATTTTGTAATCAATTATCCTGATTACTTTATTGCCTCCGGCCAGACAGTGGAATATGCGGTGGTAAATGTTTTATATGGCGCAGAGGGCAACTATGCAACCACAAAAATCACGCCAAAATTCAGTCAAATGTTTTTAATTGAAAATGGAGTTGTGTGGGGAACAGAAATCACAGACGGAAACTGCAACACTACCCGCTGTATTCCCTCTTCCACTGTGGAACTGCTAAACAGCCGCTATCCCATTTTTATCAGAAACACTCTTGCTAATTATGACACCGGAACCTGCGCAGGCTCATTTGTGCCTCTACTGGATGAAGGTGGCTGTGATCTGGCCTATGATGACCAGCACGATTATCAGCGGATCAGATATCAGAAAGAGTTTATGGATTTTCTGGCGGATGGAATCCCAAAGATACTGAAACTGCCTGATGGCAGGCTTTGGATTATCCAGGTAACACCCAGTCCTTCCGACAGCGCAAAAACCAAATATAACGACAGGGAAATTTCCTGGTCATGGGTTGAAATTGGAGATGTCAACTCAGAGGAAGATTTATACTATCTGGGATTGTCCGATGTATCCCCGGAATGGTGGAATAAGTAATGGCAGACAAAATTACCCAGGAAGATCTGGTTTTAGTACTTTCTCAATCCGCATCTCCACGGCTTGACCTGAAAATTGAAGTTTTAGACCAGAATCAAAAAATCATGGAAACCATTCATGGGGTGGTAACTGGCAGTATGTCTGTTTCCGGAGAATCGGAGATAAGGCGTACTGCCAGTCTGACCGTCCAGCCAACCATAACCGAAAAACTAAAGCTTACCGAAGACAGTCTGCTTTGGCTTAATAAAGATATCCGTATTTTTATCGGCCTGTATAACTGCAGAACCAAACAATATAGATATTATCCTTTAGGGTACTATGTCTACACTGATACCTCAGGCTCCTATGATGCTTCCTCTAACAGTCTTTCCATTAACTGTGCCGATTTCATGAAAAAACTGGATGGCACAAAAAACGGACAATTAGGCTCACTGCTGATCAGCTATCCGGCGTACAAAGAAAATGCAGAAACAGGGGAAGTGATAGAATATCATACCATACGCGGTGCAGTGATTGAAACTCTGGAAAATCTGGGACATATCACCAATCATCGAATTGACGATATTGGCGAATACAAGGCTATGCCCGAATACAATGAACACTGGAAACAGTACAGAGAAGAAAATGAAACCTGGAATGCCATTCCTTTTGATCAGGAATTTTCTTCAGGATGCAATGTGCTGTCCATTTTAACTGCCTTCCGGGATCTGTACCCTAATTACGAGATGTTCTTTGATATGGAAACCAACACCTTTATCTGCCAGCTTAAGCCTATGTGCTATGAGGATGACCTATACCTGGACAACAGCTTTTTACAAAAGGTGCTGATCTCTGAAAGCACTTCCGTCGACATGACCTCGGTCAGAAACATTTGTGAGGTGTGGGGAAAGGTGATAGAAACTGATTTTTATAGTGAAGAATGCACCTATTCCAATCATACTTATTCTGCTACTATTGCCGGATATAAAGACGGGTATTTTAACGGAGACGTAATTGCCTTAAAAGTCTCGGCTGCAAACCTGACAGGCGCACAGATCAACATTAATCAGTTCGGAACTGTTCCCATCTACAATGAGGCTGATGACACACCGCTTGCAGCGGAAGAACTAAAGCCCGGCAATGTTTATGCTTTTAAATTAAAGCGAAGCCGCCCTTCACAAGCTAAACTAGCAGCTAAATCAGCAGCTAATTTAGCTACTAATAAAGCAGGCGGGGACAAGCAGGATGTAATCAAAGCCTATTTACTGGGGCAATGGCAGGTACACGCCCTGAATGTGCTGACAAACGGAAGAAAAAGTAAAAAATATGTAACTGACTCCGACGGGCAGGAATATGAATTATACTCCAAAGAATATTTTCAAAAGTTCTATAATTGTCAAAGAGTAGATATGACGATTATCCCCAATTCCCCTTTTGTGGTAGAAAAACTTGGTGAAATACCTGATATCAAAACAGGAAGCGAATATGAAAATATTACTTCTGATGATCTTGCAGCAGACAGAGCCAAGTGGGAAAACTGGAAAAACTGCCGACTCACAGATCATATCACCATCACAACCGCTCTCCTGCCCTTCCTTGATGTAAACAAAAAAATATCCTATAAACCCAGTGACTCGGACAGGGAGTATCAATATATTATAAGTTCTATTTCCCATGATTTTTCAGGCTATACCACCACAATAACTATGTACCGCTTTTATCCTTTGTATGAAACACTGCTTAATGAAGCTGGTACCCATAAGGTTTTATCTGAATTCAGTCATGGGGTTTTAAGTAAGTACACCCATGATGAGCTTGCTGCAGTTATCAGTGAAGAAGAACTTTAGAAAGGAGATTGCAATGGCTACATACACGATCTACAAAAGCTTGGAAAAACCGGTCAGTACAGAGCGGTATAATGTGAACGTGGCAAATAAAAACTGTGATGTGATTGACGCAGAGCTTCATAAGCTTGACTTAAAAAATGAAAGCCAGGATAATCTGTTGGCAACCAAAGAAGCGCTAAATACAAAAGCTGACCAGTCCCTGCTGGATGCCCATACTGACAATACCGCCATCCATGTAACCACATCCGATAAGGATAACTGGAATGCTGCCAAAACCCATGCAGATTCTGCCCATGCCCGCACAGATGCATCAAAGGCAGAGCCTTCAGAAATAAATGGCAATATTATACTAAATGGCATTGAAACCACTGTTTACACCCATCCCTCCGGCCCCAATCCTCATAATATTTCAAAAGAGGACATTGGGCTTGGTAATGTGGAAAATAAAAATTCCGCTGCCATAAGGGACGAATTAACAAAGGAAAATGTAATTGCCGCATTAGGTTACACGCCCTCTGTAACAGATGGCGGCGGCATCTCTTACTCCGATTCAGAACCAGACGTACTATCTTCCGGTATGACCTGGATTGGCAATTGAAAGGAGGAAAATTATGACGGAATTTTCAAACGAATTTAGCAGCTTTCCTTCCGGGAAAATTACAAAACACAACTTTAAGAATATTGACGACAGCATTGCATCCGTAATCAATCAGATCAACTCCCTGCGCAGTCAGGGATTATATAATCAGGCCTCCCGTATCATAGAAAATAATGCTGATGTGTTATCTCAATATATTGCTGATGCATCCACTTTCAGGACCTGGGAAGAAGAAATATATAACACCCAAATTTATGCAAAGCAGCAACAACAGTCCATCTATTTTGATGACCAGGAGCCTGATTGTATTGATGGAGACGTCTGGCTTGGAGGTGATGCCTAATGTTATGCAACCCTGTATCTTACTACCCGGAAAAGATTGATGAAATGACATTTTTTCAGGACAATGACATAGAAAAAATGGAAACTATTCATACTTATAACAATTTAATTTCACAAGGCTGCTACAACGCCGCAAATGATTTTATCAGCAAACAAGACGGTATTTATGGTTTTTTTGCTGATTTTCTTAATCTCATTGAAAACCGCATCTACAATCTTCAGGCGTTTCTTCTGCAAAAGCCTCCGAAAAAGCAGCCCTTTGCTACTTTTGATGAGGAAGAAGAACTCCCTGTTGTGGATGAAGATACTATTTGGATTTAAATATGATTGTACACAGTCCTTGGAGAGGGACGATAAACACTACTACTTTATAATACAAGGAGAATAGAAAATGGCAGTTAACGAAACAATTGTAACTGGTAGAAAATTTAGAAAATGCATTGATGCAGCAACCAAGGCATGGCAGAGGATATCCTTCTGGACCAAGTCATCTGACGTGGAATTTGAGGACGGAAAAAATGCAGAAACAAAATTGGGTGCTATTGACGGAATTACGGATAGTTTGGAGGATACTTCATCACGTTTGGCCGCAAGTGCAAAGGCGGTTAGTACTTTAAATAATAATTTAGGCGGTTTATCATTTGGAATTGATGGGGATGGTAACTACGGTTACTATAGGGCTGATGGCAGCCTTATCCCTTTTAAAAGCACCTCAATTTACTATTTGGGGACAGCTTTATCATTTAATATTAAAGATTTACTCCCAAATGTTGATTATAGTTCATTAACCAGTGACAATTTCATCATACAAACTACTGGTTCTTCAGGCGGTAGTGTCGCTACAAAAGAAACAAAAAATGCTGAACATATCAATATAAATGCTCATCCACCTGCTATATCGTTTCCCTCAATTAGTTATAATGCATCTACTGGAATTGCAAGTGTTAATCGCGGAGGAGCCAGATCTTATGTATGGGCTGATTGGGGAGTAGGCGGATTTTACTCAAATATGGCGTATTCAAACCAAAAAGTTTATCTTGTTATTTGGTAAATTCAAACTATGGAATTAAATATACAATAACCTTATGCTTATTAACTTTAGTGCCACATATTTTGGGTGTTATTGACGTACTAACATTTATATATGCAGTTAATATATCTGTTGCACTGTTATAGCTTTTATAGGGATTTATACTATAAGAAGGCCAATGATATGTTGAACCTACTTGGTCTTTTAAAAAGCCATTATTAGCAGATGAAGATGCAATTGCACTATTGTATTCAATGACAAAATTATTTACAGTAAAATTTTCATATTCTGGCTTTCCGTCAGCAGTTTCACCGAAGGAGTATCCGCCTAAATTATAATTTAGGCGGATGTCAGCTTACGCAGGAAGGTGAAGATTTTTATATCGTAGGTGCTGATTCAGT
>DKUR01000051.1:12479-12922 GCA_002490775.1 Lachnospiraceae bacterium UBA7199
TTATATCGTAGGTGCTGATTCAGTAAGAAAAAATTGGGTAGTACATTGTATTATCTTGCCAAAACAAAGCCTAATATACAGGCAGGAAAACCATTCGTTACATCAACAACTTTTAATGTGTCCGCAATAAATGGATATCAGAGTTTTACCGTAAACAATTTTATTGCATCAGCAAATGGATATGGATTAGTAGTAGAAGGTGCTGGATATTATGCGTCTGTAACAAAGACTTATAATCCCAGCACTGGTATACTTACTGTAAATACACCTGCGACTTATTTTGCACAAATCAAAGGATATACATATTTACAAAGCATAGATGTTTATTTATGTACTGGAGATATTTTAAAATTATAAGATTATCTTGTAAAATGATTGCTGTAACATAAGCGCATGAAATAATTTCTGTAAATTATTATTTAATTTATCAAAAATATATTTTT
>DKUR01000051.1:13144-16031 GCA_002490775.1 Lachnospiraceae bacterium UBA7199
ATATTAAAAACTCTCTCCTCATCAAAATCTGAATTTTGCCCCTCTTTTAATTTATGCTCTTACATTGCCCCTTTTATAAATTGCATTGCAAATAATAGTACACTGTTTTAAATTCAAATATATAAATTAGATTTATAAAGGTTTTTATGGCAGCAATTATAAGATTAAGTGCTTTTTCCATAGTAACTATACTATCTTTTCTCATAACTTGCGGATTACCATTAGGAAAATTAACAATGGGAGACTTTTTACCCTTATGGTTTACGGTTAATATAGCGAAAAGGAGATGTGAAATCAGATATTTATTTTAAACAATCTTTCTGTATTCTTTCTGGCATTTTCCATCAATACCTCTTCTGAAACCTTCATATGCTTTGCCAAATCCTTAACCACATATTGAATATTCTGGGGTACATTCGTCCTATCAAGTCCAGGAACATTTTTAGGTGTCAGATACGGGGCATCTGTCTCCAACAAAATCCGGTTCAGAGGAATTATTCTCACAGCTTCCCGCAGTTCTTTTCCCCGTCGTTCATCACAAATCCATCCGGTGATGCCGATTGAAAATCCCATCGACAAATATTTATCCAATGTTACCTTATTTCCGGTAAAGCAATGTACAACAGACTTTTTACAAATATCAGGATGTTTTTTAAACCTTTTTATAAAGTCATCTGCCGCACTCCTCTCATGCAAAAATAATGGTTTATCTAATTTTTCTGCTAGGATAATATGCTTCTCCAAACATCTTATCTGATTCTCTTTTGTAGAAAACATTCTATCATAGTCTAAGCCACATTCCCCAACCGCAACTATTTTATTATTTTCAGATACAATTTTCTCAATCAACTGAAAATCTTCCTGCCTTGCCTGATCTGCATTATGGGGATGTATTCCTGCGGTTCCAAAAGCTTCATGCTCTTTTACAAATTCATCAATTTTTCTATTTTCTTTTGAATCTGTTCCAGTTAAAATGCAGCATACTCCATTATTCAATGCTTCCTGAATTATCTTTTCAGGTTCTGGAAATTGCCTGCAAAATAAATTTAATCCAATATCATAATATTTTGTATCATACATAGTCCTTATTCCCTCTTGTCCTTCCATGTCTTTTTCATGTAAGAAACTTTCTGAAAACATACATTAACAACAATGTTGCCCATTATATTTCCGCATAACATTTAATTTTACTGCTTAAAAAACAGGAAGGCATTGCATTATTGATTAAATAAATCATAGATACAACACCCCCTTTATGTTAAATTTAGTATCCAGCTTTTTTCATCCTTTGCTCAAATTCTTCTTCACTCATAGAAGAGCGTTCCACCGCTTCTGCCAATTTTAAAGTACCATCTTTTACAAGCTCAAAAAGAAGTTCTAACTTTCCTTCTAACTTTCCTTCTGACTTTCCTTCTGTCTTTCCTCTTTCATAAATTGTCTGTCCCATTCCTGTCATACGCACAACCTCCTTTTCAATTTCTGATCCGGATGGAATATCTACATACTCTCTCATTTTTTCAAGATTTGATTGAAATATTGATTCCAGATACTGGAATATATCATCTTCTGACGCTTCTTTTCCCCGCCGGATAATCACCACTTCCATCAAGTCATATTCCTGTTTTGGCTCATTCGTATTTCCAATTAAATCTTCTTTTACCATTGAATATCTTGTAACTGTGTTCTGCAGTTCTTTTGGAACATTTTCATTACATACCCAGATGCTGTAGCATTTCTCAATGTCAGCATAATTGGTCTTTTCTGTAAGCTTTCCAAGCTGCGATGATATTTCCCTTGCGGCATAATAAATTGCTCTTTTTACAATCGGATATTCCGGATCAGCAGGTTTGTAATTATTCTGCACCTCAAAATCCACATGAATCATAACCAGAATATTTTCATCTGAAAGAATAGGATTTTTAGCCTTAAAATGAATATCGTAACGGATTGATTTTTCAAATACCGCCACCATTTCTGTTCCCTGATCTTTCACCTGTGGCGGAAGTTCTCCAACCGGAATTTCCTCTTTAATAGAGTCTGCATCAATGCATTGAATAATTTCTTCCTGCGTACAGTCCTTAAACTCAACAGCCACATACTTTAAAATAGGTGCAATTACCTCTCTGTTTTTAAAGACTTCCTTGCATGACTCATCATATTTTTGACCGTTTAGTAATGCCTGTGCCATGCTTTCTTCTGTTTCCTGACGCATCCCTTTTCCTCGTTCTCTCGATAAATACTATAATTTTATTATATTCTTTCAATCAGCTTTTATCAATTTGTTTTTATCCGGAACATTCTAAAATAATTCTAAAAATTGAGCATAGCGCTACTTAAAAAAGTGTCAAAAATTAATTAATGAGATAAAATGTGAAAAAATACTTTGCAGACATCTTGCAGACACTTACGAAAAATGCAAGAAAAAACCACTCTTGGATTTGCAAGAATGGCTTTTTACCCTATCGGAGTGACAAGACTTGAACTTGCGGCCTCTACTTCCCTAAAGTAGCGCTCTACCACCTGAGCCACACCCCGAAACGCAAGTTATATTATATATGGTATTAAAAACAAAATCAAGCCCTATTTTTAATTTTTTTACAAGTGCTGAAATAAGCTGAAGTAAAAACCTCATTTTTTTGCAATACTTCTAAAAAGATTTTTTAAGCATCTTCTTTCATCTCAGGTGGGAGCATCGGACTGATACGGTTCCGATGCCTCCCATCTACTAATTCCTTTTCTTTCTTTTATTCCCTTGTCACTTCTCTTTTCCTTCTCCGAACCACAATCACAGCCCCTATGGCTGCTGCCACTATGGCCGCCAGCCAGATAAAGCAGCATACTCCCAGGAAGGTGGGGCAGATATGGCACAGCCTGCACACTTTCGCTC
>DKUR01000035.1:0-123129 GCA_002490775.1 Lachnospiraceae bacterium UBA7199
CCCAAATAACCAGTGTTCAACGATTTTTACGCACGTGACATCTCAAAGAAAATCCGCAGCACCATGACCACAAAGGCAAGGGCGGGCATCTACCACAGCACGGTGCCGCCGTTCGGCTACCGGAAATCGCCGGAGGACAGCCACAAGCTGATACCGGATGCGGAAACGGCGCCGATTGTAAGGCGGATGTATGAACTGGCTGTGCAGGGCAAAGGCTACAAGGCAATCGGAAACGTGCTGAAACGGGAGCGCATACCGATACCCGCATACTGGCATCATGTAAGGGGCGAGAGGACGTGGACACGCTTCAAGGGCGAGGGCGACATATCCAACTATATCTGGAACGAAACAACGATAAAGTGGATACTTTCGCATGAGGTCTACATCGGAAGCCTTGTGGCGCAGAAACAGTCAAAGCTGTTCAAGGTCGGCAAGAATTATGTGAAGCCCAAAGACGAGTGGGTTGTGGTAAAGGACATATTTGAGCCGATTGTGGATTTGGAACTGTGGGAGCGTGTGCAGGAAGTCAACGGGAAGCGCAGGCGGATGTGCAAGGCAAAAAGGGAGCCGAGTATCTTTTCCGGCATCGCCTACTGCCCCGACTGCGGCAGGCGCATTTCATTCTTCCCTGAACGGACAAGCAAAAACAATCCTGAAAAGACGTATTTCGGCTCATGCCAGAACTACAAGGCGAACGGGCCGGACGGATGCACTCCGCACCGCATCAAGGAGCAGGACTTGTACGATATTGTCCTCAAAGACATAAGGGAATGGGCAGCAATGGCGCTTGCGGACGAGCAGGCAGTCCTTGGCAGGGTTATGGAACAACAGCAGTTAAACAGTACCGTCGATTATGGCTTGATTGAGGGGAAGAAGCGAACCATAGGGAAAAGGCTTGAGGAGATTGATAAAGTCATAAGCAGGCTGTATGAGGATTATGCACTCGGCAGGCTTGCAGGCACAAGCATAGACAATCTTCTGCCAAAGTACCAGAGGGAGCAGGAAGAACTGAAAAAACAGCTTTCCGCATTGCAGGAACAGTCGGCAGAGCATGACAGCACAGAGCAGAATGCGGAAAAGTGGATAAGCCTGATCCGGCAGTACAGTGACCTGAAGGAATTAAATTCTTGTATCATCAATGAACTTATCACAAAGATTTTAGTGGGCGACAAGCACAGGGTAAATGGTGAGAAAGTTCAGTCTATCGAAATCCATTACCGTTTCATCGGAAATCTGACCGACAGCGGGAATGGGGAAACAATTCAATAAAAAATCCAGTTAAAAACAATTTAGCTGTAAAAAACCGTCTTTAACGGTAATTTACAGAGGTGAACAGCAAAGAGTGGCATTGGCAAGGGCATTAGTAGTCAAACCGGATATTTTATTATTAGATGAGCCTTTGTCAGCTCTGGATCGGAAAATCCGTGGCGAAATGCAGGTAGAGATACGGAATATTCAGCACAAGGTGGGAATTACCACAATTTTTGTCACCCATGACCAGGAAGAAGCTTTGACAATGTCAGATAAGATTATTTTGATGAATGGGGGCAAAATAGAACAGGCCGGAGAGCCTTGGAATATTTATAACCGTCCGGTAAGCGTTTTTGCTTCTGATTTTTTGGGCAAAGCAAATCTGCTTAAGGGAATGTTGAAGACAATGCCAGATGGACAGAAAGTAGTTTTAGGACGGGGCTGGCGCTTTCCTACAAATACAAAGGAAGAAGATGGAGAAGTACAAGTGGCGGTACGAGGTGAGCAGTTTGGCATTTGTCGTGAAAACAATAAAGATGCAGCAGCTTTTCTGATCCGGCAGAAAATATTTGTGGGTACTACCTGCAGGCTTTTAGGTTCTATTGGAGAGGATATGCTGGAAGTATCAGCAATCAGTGCGGAGATGGAACGCTTTGTGCCTGGTGAAACGATTTATCTTACAATAGAGCCTGACAATGTGCTTTGCTATAAGGAGGATTGATTATGCAGCAGCTTTCGAAAACAAAATATTGGAATACATGGACTGCAGAAAGTCCTTCAACTTATGTATTTTTACCCGCAGGCTTTCAGATTTCTCATGGTGCATTCAGCACAAAAGAAAACAGCTATACAGCGTTTCCCTTTGAAAGAAATATCCGTCTGTTAGAGCATGACAGCCAGGGACGTTATGTGCATTTGGAAATGACACATGCAGGTACAATACTGGAACTGGAATATTTTAAGAAAAATGACTGGACGGTAGCCGGAAGACTGCGCTGCAAGGCACATGGCGAGTGGGCGTTGAGGTTTTGGCCGGTAATTTCTTTTGGTTATGACAGGAAATATGATCCCAAAGCAGGCAGCTTTAATAATCCTGTTGTCAGGCTTACAAGTGAGCGGACTGCAATGGGTGAGTTACGGAGTTACTGTATGGGAATTGCAATAAAAGATGAGCCTGTCCGTTCCTGCATTGCGGCAGATAAACACAGAGTAGGAGAGGATCTTATAAAAAACGGATACTATACACCTACTGAAAATGATGAAAATGGAACTTGGTATACTGCACTTTTTAATCTGGAACAAAATCCGGAAATCTGTTTTGCAGTGTCTGTATCAAACGAACCAGAGGTTTCTGCAAAGAAGGCGCAGGAAGCGCTTAAAATTTTCGACTGTGAGCAGGAACAGGAAGCATGGAAAGAAAAGGTGCTGAATGCCTCCCTTCGGATAAAAGAAGGAAAGTTTCCCCAGGCGGCAGAGGCGCTTAGGGATATTATGGCATGGAATACTTTGTCTGATAACATTACGGGAAGATGGTTTACCTGGATTACAAGATATTGGAACAGGAAGTTTGGCGGCTGGTATGTTTGGATGGATGATCCCTACTATCATGCATTTATGAATGCAGTAAGCGGTGACTGGCAGTCAGGACGAATGAGCATACAGGCAACCATAGATAATAACGTGCCGGAGGGAAACTTTGCCTGTCTTATGAGTGAACTTACGGAATGGGTGGACCGTTCCCAGCCGCCTATAGGTTCTTTTATGGTGTGGAAATATTACATGTTGACTGGCGATAAGGCACTGTTAGATTGTGTGTATCCGTCTCTTCGGGATGCCAATTTCTGGTGGCATGAACACAGAGATGGAAATGGAAACGGGGTATATGAGTATGGAAGCTCTGCTGTGGGAAAAGGTCATTTTGCCCATACCAAGCTTGCTGCTATGGATGAGTCTTCTATGGACAACTGTCCTATTTTTGACCAAGCCGAATTTTGTCCTAAGGCGCATACTATGAACATGGAGGATGTTGCGCTTAACAGTCTTTTGGTGGTAGATGGCGAATGCCTTCAGCTTATGGCAAAAGAGCTGGGAGATGAAAACTCCATCCTCAGATTAAAAGAATTAACAGAAGGCTTAAGGAAAAGAGCGGACGAAGCTTTATGGGATGAAGAACGTAAAATTTATGCAAATAAATTATGGAGTGGCGAGTTTGTAGATTTGAGTCCTACCAGTTTTTATCCCCTTTTGGCAGGAATGCCCGGAAAAGAAAGGGTAGAGGAGCTGGTAAAACATATTTTTGATGAAGAGGAGTTTTGGACCTATGTGCCGCTCCCCGCAATTTGCAAAAAAAGTCCGGCTTTTTCGGATAATGTATATTGGCGCGGGCGCGTCTGGCCGCCGCTGAATTATATGACCTATAATGGGCTAAAACGGTATGGTCTTGATCAGGAGGCACACAGGCTTGCAGTGCGCTGTATGGAGATTTTCAGCTCCCGCTGGGAGGAGGAAAGGGCAAGTTTTGAAAATTATAATTCTCTCACCGGACAGGGAAGTGATTCTGTGGACACTGACTTTTTCTTAGGATGGGGAGGCTTGTTTCCACTTATGTGGGTGGCGGAGCATATTGATGTAGATCCCTGGAATGGATTTCATTTTGGCTCTGTAAATGGAGAGGAGATTAGCATTTGCAACATCCGCATGGGGAATGGAATTTTTGCTATGAAAGTAAAAGAAGGGATTACTTATTTAGAAAAAGAAGGAAAAGTTATTTTCCAGTCGGATGCAAAAGGACGTTTCAGACGCTTCAAAAGAGAAGAGCATTTTCTTGCGGTAGATATAAAAGAGCAGGAAACAGAGAGATATATTGATATTTGTGAGCCGGAAATTCTCAAAGCAGTTTGCAACGACGAAAAAGTACTGCCGGAAGGCGGGCGTTTAAAAATTCCGGCGCAGACAAAAGTACATATGGAAGTGTGGTTTTAAAGTTTATTTCAAAAAGCGGAGAGAAGAGGACTCTCCGCTTTTTACTTATGGTAAAAGTATGGTTGAAGGAGCAGGAAAAATGTGATATAGTGGCGAAAGTAAATAAATTGATAATGGAGCAGATATAGATAAAGAAGGAAGTTACATGCAGATAATACAGATTCTTTGGGAACGGCGGGAATTTTTCTTAACCTGTTTATTAGAACATATCAGAATATCTTTAACAGCGGTGGTTTGTGCCGGGATACTGGGAATATTGGCAGGTATTTTTATCAGCAGGCATAAGAAGGCTGCTGGTATCATTTTAGGCATTATCAATGTAATATATACGATTCCATCTATTTCTCTGTTAGGGTTTTTGATTCCTTTCACCGGAATTGGAAATAAAACAGCGATTATTGCACTGACAGTTTATGGGCTGCTTCCCATTGTGAGAAATACCTATACGGGGCTTACAAATGTGGATGCAAGTATTTTAGAGGTGGCAGAGGGACTTGGCAGTGATAAACGGCAGATGATGTTAAAGATTAAATTCCCATTGGCGCTTCCTGTGATTATCAGCGGCTTTCGGAATATGACAGTGATGATCATTGCGATGGGGGGTATTGCTTCCTTTATAGGAGCAGGAGGACTCGGCGTGGCAATTTACAGAGGAATTACTACCTATAATATGACATTGACTGCAGCAGGTTCCCTGCTGATTGCACTCTTGGCACTTCTTAGCGACTGGCTGCTTTCCAGGGCGGAAAGGTTAGTAAGCAGGAGGTATGGCATTGAATAAAATAATAGAAATATGTAATGTTTCGGCTGCTTATGGAGAAAATGAAGTATTAGACCAGGTTTCCTTAACCATAGAAAAGGGGGAGTTTATTGTTGTCATAGGCCCATCAGGCTGTGGGAAAACAACGCTTTTAAAAACAATAAACGGGCTTGTAGTGCCTACAAAGGGAGAGGTTTTAGTAAAGGGCGAAAAGCTGACAGAGTGTAATTTGGTTTCTATGCGCAGACATATTGGATATGCGGTGCAGGGAGCGAAGCTGTTTCCCCATATGACGGTAGAGGATAATATTTGCTATGTTCCAGAGCTTGAAAACAAAATGACGAGGGAAGAAAAGGACAGGTTGACGAAAAGAATGCTGGAAATGATGGAACTTCCTTCTGAATTAGCAGTTCGGTTTCCAAGTCAGTTGTCCGGCGGACAAAAGCAGCGGGTGGGGATCGCAAGAGCGATGGCGGCAGATCCGGATATTTTGCTTATGGACGAACCTTTTGGCGCGGTGGATGAGATTACAAGAAAAACCTTACAGAAAGGACTGGCAGGCTTGTGGCAGAAAACCGGGATTACAATTGTGTTTATTACCCATGATATTGGAGAAGCTTTCCGATTGGGAAGCCGCATTTTAATTATGAAGGATGGAAGGATATGGCAGGAAGGAACTAAGAATGAGCTTTTAAGATTGCCCAGGGATGAATTTGTGGAGCGATTGATTCTTCCAGACAGCAAGACAAGTGGCGGCCGGAAGCCGGGGTACTGACTGACAGATGAAAACAGTATAACATTATTTTGTGAGATACATAAGGAGGAAAGTTATGAAAAAGAAAATTGTATTTTTACTAGTGGTATGTATGACACTGATTTTATGTGCCTGCGGGAAAAAGGAACCTGTAAAGATTGCCTCCAAGCCCATGACAGAGCAGTATATTTTGACAGAAATTATTGCTCAGTTAATTGAGGCGGAAACGGATTATGAGGTTGAGATTACAAAGGGAGTGGGAGGAGGAACCACCAACATTCATCCGGCACTGGTGAAAGGAGAATTTGATCTTTATCCAGAATATACCAGAACAGCATGGCTTAATGTTTTGAAAAAGGAAGAAATGGAAAAAGATGATGAAAAGCTGTATCAGCAGCTTTTGACCGAATATGACGCACTTGGCCTTACCTGGACTGGTCTCTATGGATTTTCCAACACCTATGGACTGGCGGTGAGACAGGATACTGCACAGCAGTATGGGCTGTCTACTTATTCAGATTTAGCAGCGGCTTCAGGAGAGCTTATTTTTGGGGGAAATCCAGATTATATTGAATTACAGACCGGATATAGCAGACTGTGCGAGGCCTATCAGATGCAGTTTAAGGATACAAAACAGATGGAAATTGCACTAAAATACGAAGCACTGAAAAATGGAGAAGTGGACGTAATCAACGCATTTACCACAGATGCGCAGTTGGCAGCGGGTGGTCTGGTGCTTCTTACGGATGATAATGTTTTTTTTGAAACCTTTGATGCCGGAACAGTAGTCCGCAAGGAAACCCTTGAAAAGTACCCTGAACTTAAGGCCGTATTAGAAAAGCTAAATGGCCTGATTACCGAAGAGGAGATGCAGCGGATGAACTATGAGGTGGAGGTAAATGGAAAAGAAGACCGGGAAGTAGCAAGACAATTTTTGGAAGAAAAGGGATTTCTATAAACAGTTCTGCAAAGTAATATTTTATTTATTATAAATTAAAAAACTATAAAAAAAAATATATGTATTGAAAATTTTCAGAGATTACATTATAATAACTTTTGAACAACGGCTTTATCGATGTTCAAATAAAACTCAAATCGAGTGAAATAGGGAGGAAAAAATGAAGAAGAAAATTGCTTTATTTTTAGTTGCCGCAATGACAGTTGCCAGCTTGGCAGCTTGCGGAAGCAAGGAAACAGAAACACCAGCTACAGCAGAAGCTTCAACTGAAGAAGCAGCAGCACCGGCTGAAGAGGCAGCTCCGGCTGAAGAAGTAGCTCCGGCTGAAACAGCAGAGGGAGGTACAGTATCCGTATTCTATTATACTTATGGTGATACTTACATTTCCAGCGTACGTTCTGCATTAGACAGTGCCTTTGATGCAGCAGGCGTTGCATATCAGGACTATGATAGCAACAACAGCCAGACAACCCAGACAGAGCAGATTGACACAGCAATTGCTCAGGGAACATCTCTTCTGGTAGTAAACCAGGTAGATACCGGCTCTGATGATACAACAAAGAATATCATCGAAAAAGCAACAGCAGCAGGTATTCCGGTTGTATTTTTCAATCGTTCTGTAAGCGAAGATGTAGTTACTACTTATGACAAGGCTGTATTTGTAGGTACCGATTACGAAATGGCAGGTCATATGCAGGGTGAAATGATTGGCCAGTATTTGGTTGAGAATTATGATACCGTTGATTTAAATGGTGACGGCGTGATTTCTTACGTTATGTTCAAAGGTCAGGAAGGTAATGCAGAAGCTGATGCACGTACACAGTATGGTGTAGAAGATGCCGACAAGATATTGGCAGAAGCAGGAAAAGAAGCTCTTTCCTTCTATGACAGCAACAACAGCGATAAGTATCTGGTAGACAAGGATGGTGCTTGGTCTGCAGCAGCAGCTACAGAGTATCTGCAGACAGCTATGTCTCAGTACAGCGAAGCAAACAACAACATGATCGAACTTGTTATTGCTAACAATGATGAGATGGCAATCGGTTCTGTTACAGCATTGCAGAATGCAGGCTATAATAAAGAAGATGGCAGCGCTACAGTAATTCCGGTATTCGGTGTAGATGCTACAGATGCTGCAAAGGATGCAATTAACAAAGGAACCATGATTGGTACAATTAAGCAGGATGCAGAAGGTATGGCTAATACAATTGCTCAGATCGCTCAGAACTTTATGGGTGGTGCAGACAAGTTTGCAAACGTAGATTCAGCAAACGTTGTTGGAACATGGCGTGTAAATATTCCTTACGCAACATATACAGGTGAATAAGGAACAGAATATACCACCTGCAAAGTCAGAATTTTAAGACTGTATGTGGTATGTGCGGTCATAGAAAAAGAGTCCGGCTTGCCGGACTCTTTTACATAAAAAAATTATATAATGGAGGTGAGATAATTTGGGAAAACAGACAACATCGTCTGACAACGGAAACGTGCTCTTGAGAATGGAAGGTATCTGTAAAGAATTTCCCGGTGTAAAGGCGCTTGATAACGTGTCTTTAACTGTGAAAGCCGGTACAGTTCATGCATTGATGGGAGAAAACGGAGCCGGAAAATCCACGCTGATGAAGTGTTTGTTCGGGGTATACAACAAAAACAGTGGACACATTTATCTTGAGGGAAAAGAAATCAATTTTAAATCGTCCAAAGAAGCTCTGGAAAATGGGGTTGCAATGGTACATCAGGAGCTGAATCAAGCGCTGAAGCGTAATGTAATGGATAATATGTGGCTGGGGCGTTTTCCTAAAATTTCAAAATGGTGTCCCTTAACCAGCGAAAAAAAGATGTATGAAGCAACACAAAAAGTTTTTGAAGAACTGGAAATTAATGTTGATCCAAAGACGATTATGAGCAGAATGCCTGTGTCTCAGCGCCAGATGGTGGAAATTGCCAAAGCGGTATCTTTCCATTCCAAGGTAATTGTGTTTGATGAACCTACCTCTTCTTTGACGGAAGAAGAAGTTGAGCATCTTTTCCGGATTATTAATTTACTTCGGGATCGTGGATGCGGTATCATCTATATTTCGCATAAGATGGAAGAAATTTTGAGAATATCTGATGAAGTAACAATTATGCGTGATGGACAATGGGTGTCTACCAGTCCTGCGAAAGATTTGACAATGAATGAAATCATTCGTCAGATGGTAGGGCGTGAGTTGACGAATCGTTATCCCGAGAAAGACAACGTGGTCGGAGAACCTATTTTGGAGGTTAAGAATCTGACGGCGCAGTATTCTCTATTAAAAGATGTTTCTTTTGAGGCAAGAGCAGGAGAAGTGCTTGGTGTTGCAGGTCTTGATGGTTCCGGACGTACAGAGCTTCTGGAAAACATTTTTGGAATTGCAACAAGGAAAGAGGGAGAGATTTATCTGCATGGCAAGCGGGTTATGAATCGAAACGCCAGAGAGTCTTTGGCAAATAAGTTTGCTATGCTGACAGAAGAGCGGCGTGCTACGGGTATTTTTGGCATACGTGATATCCAGGCAAATACAACGATATCAAGTCTGCCAAAATATAAAAAAGGCCTGTTGCTCAGCAATAAGCTGATGAGTGAGTCAACTGAATGGGGCATTAAAGCCATGAGAACAAAGACTCCCAATCAGAAAACGCAGATCAGGGCGTTGTCTGGCGGCAATCAGCAGAAGGTTATTTTAGCAAGATGGCTGCTTACAGAGCCGGAAGTATTGCTTTTGGATGAGCCTACAAGAGGTATTGATGTAGGCGCTAAATATGAGATTTACCAATTAATTCTGGATTTAGCAAAACAAGGGAAAACGGTAATTATGGTTTCTTCGGAAATGCCTGAATTGTTAGGGGTGTGTGACCGGATTATTGTAATGTCCGGCGGACGTTTGTCAGGAGAAGTTAGTACAAAAGAAACGTCACAGGAAGAAATCATGACACTGGCTGCGAAGTATGCGTAAGGAGGGAGAGAGTGGCTAATAATAATTTAAAAGCAAAACAACAAGCTTTCAAAGAATTCTCAACAAAAGAAAAAACAAAAAAAATAACTGATTTATTGCTAAATAATGCAATGTATATCATTATCATATTGGCTGTTATTTATGTATCCATTAAAGTGCCTGCATTTTTGAAACTGCCTTCTATTGTGAATGTTATTTCACTTACGGCAGCAAAATTGCCGATAGCACTTGGAATAGGCGGCTGTATTGTACTTACGGGTACAGATATTTCTGCAGGGCGTGTAGTAGGTTTAACAGCATGTATTTCAGCATCCCTGCTTACAACAACATATAAGGTTTTTCCGTCCATGACAAGCGCACCACCAATTATTTTGGTATTGCTTCTGGTTATTGTAACAGGCGGCCTTGTAGGTCTGGTGAATGGGTTTAGTGTGGCCAAGTTCAAGCTGCATCCGTTTATTGTAACATTGTCTACACAGCTTATTGTATACGGTATCATACTGATGTATTTGATGCGGGGTACAAATAATGGGCAGACACTGAGTGGATTAACAGAAGGATATCGTTCTTTAATCACAGGTACATTATTTAGTATTCCTACTGCAACAGGCAGCGTTGCAGTGCCGAAATATGTTCTTTACAGTGTTATTCTGGTAGCTGTTATGTGGGTGATCTGGAATAAAACTACCTTTGGCAAGAATATGTTTGCAGTTGGTTCCAATGAAGAGGCAGCAAATGTATCAGGTGTTAATGTATCAAAAACCATTATGATGGTATTTATTTTGGCAGGTATGATGTATGCTGTTACCGGTTTTCTGGATGGCGCACGTATTGCATCTGCTAACGCAAACACCGGATTAAACTATGAGTGTGACGCGATTGCAGCCTGCGTTATTGGCGGCGTATCTTTCGTAGGTGGTATCGGACGTATTAGTGGTATCGTGGTAGGCGTTTTATTGCTGCAGATTATTTTTACAGGATTGAACTTTTTGGCGGTTGATGCCAATATGTTGTACATTATCAAAGGTTTGATTATTTTGATTGCTTGTGCAATTGATATGCGGAAATATCTTGTAAAGAAATAAATATAAAGAGATTAATGCATTGTGGCTTAAAATGCAAAATGTTAGTATTTTAAGGGAGATAAAATATTTTATCTCCCTATTTTACTTTATGAATAAGATTTCAGTTATTTTTGGGCGGCGAGGATATCTTTACGACAAAGTTTCGCCAATTTCTTGATATACCTATGCCACAGAAAAAATAAAACAAAATGAGGTTAAAAATGGAAGAATTAAAACAGGAAAAGGAAGAGCAAAAAACACCACCTATGAGAGGGCTTTACAGCAAAGTAAAAATTTCGGTTAAAACGCTGAACATTATTATTGTTGTACTTGTTGCATTGTTGATTGCCTGCATGGCGTTCGCTGTAGCAAACGGAGGGTTTCGTGTCACTTTTGATACCCAAGGTGGAACAACGGTAGAGATGCAGAAAAGAATGTATGGAGAACTTATAGAGACTTCAGAGCCTCCGACGCGAGAAGGGTTTATATTTGATGGATGGTATTTAGATCCAGGTGCAACGATACCTTGGAATCTGGATGAGGATGTGGTAACGGAATCCATGACACTGTATGCAGGATGGAGAGAAGAATAGCACTAAGAGTTTATGAAAAATTCCAAAAATAACCAGTCAGTAAAGGATTGAAACAGAACATAAGTTCTGATATAATATATCTCACACCGATTAATTCATAAGGGGGTGTGAGAAATGGCTGAAAGAAACCATAGTTACGTTGCAATTGATTTAAAGTCATTTTATGCTTCCGTTGAATGCGTAGAAAGGGGACTGGATCCTCTCAAAACCAATCTTGTGGTTGCTGATAAAAGCCGTACCGAAAAAACAATTTGTCTTGCAGTTTCTCCTTCTTTGAAGGCCTATGGGATTCCAGGACGTGCAAGGCTTTTTGAAGTAGCGCAGAAGATAAAGGAAGTCAATGCCAGACGGAGGTTAAATGCGCCGGGTGGTGTTTTTGAGGGTGAATCTTATGATGATGAAGAGTTGAAAGCGTCACTCGGACTTTCTATTTCTTACATTACAGCTCCGCCGAGGATGGCACTGTATATGAAGTACAGTACTGATATTTATAATATATATTTAAAATATATAGCGCCAGAAGACATTCATGTTTATTCTATAGATGAGGTATTTATGGATGTTGGAAGCTATCTGGAAACCTATCGGATGAGCGCACGGGAGCTGACCAAGAGGATCATACAGGAAATTTTACAGACTACGGGAATCACTGCAGCAGCGGGAATTGGTACAAATCTGTATTTATGCAAAATTGCTATGGATATTGTGGCAAAGCATGTGGCTTTAGATGAAGATGGTGTAAGAATTGCGCATTTAGATGAAAGAACCTATCGGCGTCTTCTTTGGAGTCACCGGCCGCTCACAGATTTTTGGCGCTTAGGCAGGGGATATGCCAGGAAGCTGGAAGAAAATGGATTGTTTACTATGGGGGATGTGGCCAGGTGCTCACTTGGAAAACCTACGGATTTTTATAATGAAGATTTACTATACGAACTTTTTGGCGTAAATGCGGAACTACTGATTGATCATGCCTGGGGCTGGGAGCCATGTACCATTGCAGATGTGAAAGCATACAAACCTGAAAACAGCAGCATTGGTTCGGGACAAGTGCTTCAACATCCTTACAGTTTTGAAAAGGGAAAGCTGATTGTGCGGGAAATGACGGATCTTATGGTTCTTGATTTGGTTGATAAAGGATTTGTGACAGACCAGATAGTATTAACAGTAGGATATGACAGAGAGAATTTGACAGATCCAGAAATCAGAAAACGCTATAAGGGACCGGTTACAATAGATCATTATGGCAGAAAAATACCGAAACATGCGCATGGGACCATAAATCTTGAGGATAAAACTTCTTCTACCCGGTTGATTACAAATGCAGTATTAGAATTATATGACAGAATTGTAGATAAAAACCTGCTGATTAGGAGAGTTTATGTGACTGCAAATCACATAGAGGAAGAAAGCAGGGCAGAAAAGGAGCAGGTGTTTGAACAACTTGACCTGTTTACAGATTATGATGCGTTGCAAAGGCAAAAGGAAGTGGAAAAAGCAGAGCTGGAACGTGAGAAAAAAATACAAAAGGCTATGCTGGATATTAAAAAGAAGTTTGGCAAAAATGCCATTCTTAAGGGAATGAATCTTGAAGAGGGTGCCATGACAGTGGAGCGAAACAAACAGATTGGAGGGCATAAGGCATAAAGGATTTTGATAACCAAAAAAAAGAACACTGCTATGATGACATCATAAATTTGCCTCATCATGTTTCCAAAGTGCATCCGCAAATGCCAGTGACAGAGCGGGCAGCGCAGTTTTCTCCTTTTGCCGCACTTACCGGATATGAGGATGCAGTGAAAGAAACAGCTAGGCTGACAGATGAAAAAATAGAACTGGATGAGGATGCAAAGGCGATTTTGGATGAAAAGCTGGGCTGGATACGAACGCAGATAGAAGAACCCCCTGAATTGGAAATCACTTACTTTCAGGCTGACGGAAAGAAAAAGGGTGGTTCCTATGTTACAATGGCAGGACATATAAAGAAAATAGATGAAAGTAAAATGGTCGTGATCATGCAGGATGGAACAAAAATTTCTATAGAGGATATTACGAAGATCAATTGAAAAATGATGACGGATATTGAAGGTATATGAGCTGAAAAGATGCCCCACCAATTTAGGTGGGGTTATTTATTGTAAAAAATAAATCATATTCAGTCATAAACATTTAAATTTGTGCAAAACTAATAAACGAGAAAGAAAATATTTGTGAATTAGTATGATTGATTTTGAATGATTTTGACGGTATAATTCAATTACAAACTAAAACAACGGAAAGAAAAATAAGGAGGATAAATCCTCTGCTCCTATAGGGACAGTCGCATTTTCCTTCGGAAAACAAGGAGGATAGGATGGTTTATACGGTTACTTTTAATCCCTCGCTGGATTATATTGTTTCAGTGGAAGACTTTAGACTGGGCATGACGAATCGTGCCAGCTCAGAGTTGATTCTTCCTGGAGGAAAAGGCCTGAATGTTTCGATGGTACTTGGAAATCTGGGAATTGAAAATACAGCGCTGGGATTCGTGGCAGGATTTACGGGAGAAGAAATCGTCCATAGGATAGAAGAAATGGGTGTAAGATCTGACCTAATACCAATTAAAAACGGAGTCTCAAGAATCAATTTGAAACTAAAATCAATTGAGGGGACTGAAATCAATGGATGTGGGCCTGGAATCAGTGAGGAAAATGTAGAAAGATTAATGGCAAAATTGGATGTCCTGAAGAAAGAAGACGTACTGGTACTTGCGGGAAGTATTCCCAGTTCTATGCCGGATGATATCTATAAAAGAATCATGGAAAGGCTGAAAGGGCGTGGAGTGATGATTGTGGTAGATGCCACAAAGGATCTGTTAATAAATGTTTTAGAATATCATCCATTTTTAGTAAAACCAAATAATCATGAGCTGGGCGAGATCTTCCACAGGGAGCTTAAGACAAGGAAAGAAGTGATTCCTTATGCAAAAAAGATGCAGGAAATGGGTGCAGTCAATGTTCTGGTTTCTATGGCTGGCGAGGGAGCGGTGTTTGCCGCAGCAGATGGAACAATTCAAGATGTACCAGCACCGAAAGGAAAGCTGATAAACGGAGTAGGAGCCGGAGATTCTATGGTAGCCGGATTTATTGCCGGATGGATGGAAAAAAGAGATTTCAGACATGCGTTTTATATGGGAGTGTCAGCAGGAAGTGCAAGTGCATTTTCTGAATTGCTGGCCACCAAAAAAGAAATAGAAGCGGTATATCAACAAATCATCAATCAATAAAGAGGAGGCATTGAAATGAGAATAACAGAATTGCTGGATAAGCGGAGCATCTTACTTAATGGAACGCCTAAAAGCAAAACGGAAGCATTAGACCAGGTTGTAGAACTTATGGTCAAAAGTGGTAAAATTAATGATCAGGAAGCATACCGCAGGCAGGTATATGCAAGGGAAGAGGAAAGTACTACAGGCATCGGTGAAGGAATTGCAATTCCTCATGGAAAATGTGATGCAGTAACAAAGCCGGGGCTTGCGGCAATGGTGGTGAAGGATGGCGTTGATTTTGATTCGTTAGATGGCGAGCCTGTTACTTTAATTTTTCTGATCGCAGCACCAAATACAAAAGACAATGTTCATCTCGATGTTCTTAGTAAACTATCAGTTTTAATGATGGATGAAGAATTTTCTGAAAGTCTTAGGAATGCCAAATCCATAGAAGAGTTTCTTGCCATTATTGATAAGGCGGATGATGAGAAGGAAAGCATTGACGAACGTCTTTCAGATACAAAAGCAGCAGATGCCGGGCAGGTTAAAATTCTTGCAGTTACTTCCTGTCTTACAGGGATTGCTCATACTTATATGGCCGCAGAGGGAATTGAAAAGGCGGCAAAAGAAAGGGACTGTTTTGTTAAAATAGAGACCAGAGGCTCCGGAGGAGCAAAAAATGTGCTTACCGCAAAAGAAATTGAGGCAGCAGATTGTATTATTGTAGCGGCAGATGCACAGGTACCTATGGACCGGTTTGATGGCAAAAAGGTCATTGAGTGTCAGGTATCTGATGGAATTAGTAAAGCAGGAGAACTTCTTGACCGTGCCATGAAAGGTGATGCGCCGGTATATCATGCAGCAGCAGGAGCAAAGACGAATGCTTCTTCGTCAAAAGCAAGCGGCGGTACAGGGCACCAGATTTACACCCAGCTTATGAATGGGGTATCCCATATGCTTCCCTTCGTGGTTGGCGGAGGTATTTTGATTGCAATAGCCTTCCTAATTGACGGATTGTGCGTAGACGTGAATGCGCTTGGCGTGGAAGAGAGGGCGAATTTTGGTACGATCACACCTGTTGCGGCCTGGTTTAAAAATTTAGGTGGTGTTGCATTCGGATTCATGCTTCCGGTGCTGGCAGGATTTATTGCAATGGCAATTGGTGACAGGCCTGCACTTGCCCTTGGGTTTGTGGGAGGTATGATTGCATCAGGAGGAAAATCTGGTTTTTTGGGTGCTTTGGTGGCTGGTTTTGCAGCAGGATATATCATTGTTCTGCTCCGCAAGGTATGTGATAAGCTGCCGGACTTTTTAGAAAAGATAGCGCCAGTGCTGATTTATCCCCTTGTAGGAATTTTGCTTATGGGACTGCTTATGTCATTTATTGTGGAACCTGTTATGGGTGGTATCAATACAGCTTTAAATAACGGACTAACCAGTATGGGAGGAACCAGCAAGGTGATTTTGGGACTGATTTTAGGCGGTATGATGGCAATTGATATGGGAGGTCCATTTAATAAAGCAGCATATGTTTTTGGCACAGCAGCAATTGCGGCAGGTAATTATGATATTATGGCAGCGGTTATGATTGGCGGTATGACGCCTCCTTGTGCCATTGCCCTTGCATCCCTTCTCTTTAAAAAGAAATTTACAAAGGAAGAAAGAGAGTCCGGCCCTGCCAACTTTATTATGGGGCTTGCATTTATAACAGAAGGTGCAATTCCTTTTGCAGCATCCGATCCTCTTCATGTACTTCCTGCATGTATCATTGGTTCCGGGGCAGCAGGTGCGTTATCCATGTTATTTCACTGTACATTGATGGCGCCTCATGGAGGAATTTTCGTATTCCCTGTGGTAGGAAATCCACTTATGTATGTGGCAGCATTAGTAGTAGGAACTTTAATTTCAACCGTACTGCTTGGTGTATTTAAGAAAAATGTTGAATAGTAAAAAAGAAAATAATAAAATAATAGAAAAGGAGAATTATCATGAGAGAGTTTAAGTATGTAATTACAGATGCTGAAGGAATTCACGCCCGCCCTGCGGGAGAATTGGTAAAAGCTGCCAAGGAGTTTGCATGCAGTATTACCATTACGAAAGATGGGAAATCTGGCGACTGCAAGAAAATTTTTGGTTTAATGGGACTTGGCGTAAAACAAGGAGATGAAGTTATTTTTACTTTTGAGGGAACAGATGAAGATGCAGCTTACGAGGCAGTCAGCAGGTTTGTACAGGAGAAATTATAATAGAGTTACATTTCCGGTAAAAGACTAAACGGAGGAAAGAATGTTATCAGAACAAAGACACAAAATGATTTTGGATATTCTTAAGGAAAAACGCAGTGTGACAGTAACAGAGCTGACGAATCTTTTGAATATTTCAGAATCCACTGCAAGAAGAGATATTGTAATGCTGGATAAAGCAGGCAGGCTGGTAAAGGTGTTTGGAGGTGCAGTGCTTCCAGATCATACTTATCAAATGGCGGAGCCTACGGTGATGCAAAAGTCTGAGGTAAACAGGGAAGAAAAAAAGAGAATTGCAAAATATGCAGCTTCTCTGATTCAGCCGGAGGATTTTATTTATCTTGATGCAGGAACCACCACCGGTTATATGCTGGACTTTATGGAAGAAACAAAGGCGACATTTGTAACCAATGCAGTTGCGCATGCCCAAAAGCTTGCAGCAAAAGGAGCCCATGTAGTGCTGATAGGAGGAACGCTGAAAAATTCTACAGAAGCAGTGGTGGGCACTATGGCTGTGCTGACACTGAAGGATTATCATTTTACCAAAGGATTTTTTGGTACAAATGGCGTTAGCAGGACTGCAGGCTTTACAACGCCGGATGCCAATGAAGCATTAGTGAAAAGAACAGCGGTGGAGCAATGCATGAAAGCTTATGTCTTATGTGATAACAGTAAATTTAATGTGGTCAGTGCAGTGACATTTTCTTCTCTGGCATCGGGAACTATACTGACAGATAAAAAGCAGGAAGAATTTGAGGAGATTGCAACGATTGTTTATGCTTAAATAAAAATAATATTAGAGATGTAGTGTGTGAAAAGGACTGTTTTGGCGGAACAGTTCTTTTTGCGTAAATAGGCGTCTTTTGACGAGAAAAAATTATCGAACTTTTTTGCAAATAGTGTTCATAGATGCTATACTTGGAAAAGAGGTATAAAGTATGAAGAAAAATATGATATACAGCGTAGCTGGTATTGTTCTTGCAGGGGCGTTGACGGGGTGTGCTGTATTTGGCCAGCAGGAAGTTGTTTCAAGAAAAGATGAAGATACAGACATACAGCAGATGCAGCAGGAGGCAGCAAAGATAGAGCCTATGAAGGAGCTGCTGGAAGATCATTATGAAGATTATCAGGAAGAGGGCGGAGAAATAGCCTTTGTGTCAGATGGTACCGTTATGGATGGAGGATACAATGAAGCCATATATGAAGGGGTTCAGATGTACGGACTGGCAGCAGGAGTTTCTTTTTCCTGTTATAATATAGAAGAGGATAATTATGAAGGCCATCTGGAAATTGTTGAACATGCGATTAACAAACAGGCGAAGATCATAGTCTGTGCCGGATATGATTTCCGGGAAGCAGTTGGGAAACTACAGGACAGCTATCCAGAAATTTCTTTTCTGCTAATTGATGGGGAACCTGTTGATGTCGAAGGAAATCCGGTTGATTTAAACAGTAATGTACATTGTGTTTCTTTTCAAGAGCAGGAGTCAGGTTATCTGGCTGGCTATATGGCAGTACTGGAAGGCTATCGGCGTTTGGGATTTATCGGCGGGAAAAAAGATCCGGCCGTAATTCGTTATGGTCATGGTTATTTACAGGGAATTGATGATGCAGCTAAGGAACTGGAACTTGAAGATGTGACGGTGAATTATTGGTATGCAGGAACTTATCAGCCATCTGAAAAAATTTATGAAAAAACCTTAAAGTGGTATGAAGAAGGAACTGAGATTATTTTTGCGTGTGGGGGCTCCTTATATGAATCAGTGTTGAAAGCCGCAGAAGAAAAAGAAGGCATATTAATTGGAGCTGACATAGATCAATGCAAAATTTCAGACCGTTTTCTTACCAGTGCGGTGAAAGATATTGCAAATGCTGTAGTTATATCGCTTGATAATTATTATGCGGCAGGGAAAAAATGGTCGGAGGAATTTGCCGGAGCGTGCGTCAGGTATGGTGCACAGGACAACTGCACAGGAATTCCTATTTTGGAAACAGAATGGAGATTTCAAAACGTTACAATGGACAAATGCTACGAAATATACGCACAGATTAAGCAGGGAAAAATATCTGTATCTGATGAGATTCTCAGGCGGCCGCAGGTATCTGTTACAGTGAAATATGTAAGCGCAGGGGGATGAGAGGTGTATAAAAAGGTTTTATGGTTATTCATGATGATAGCATTGCCGGCAGTACTTTTTTGGGGCTGTGGAAAAAAAGCGCCTGCCAGCAAAGAAACGCTTGGCAGTCAGGTTGAGATAGATGAGGACGAGATGGATTTTGAAGACCTTGCCCAGGGCGAGGTGGAGATAGAGACTCAGGACTTAGCGGACTATGCTTCAGGAAAGGCGTTACTGGATGAGGAAATGCCAGAACAAATGGAATATTTCTTAGAAATGCCGCAGATTCCGAAAAGCGATGACACTTATCTTTATCTCTTTGCTGTAGAGTGCTATGAAGATACAGAAACATTGTCTGGAAAACCTATTGCGGCATGGATCAAAAAAAGAGTCAGCGAAGTCGCTTTTTCCTATAAAGAAGGCTATTTGTTTAAGCAGTTTATTCCGGCACTTTTGATAGATGAAAAGTATGTTCCTATAGGAAAAGGAATTTATCTTGCAAATCCTGAAGTTCTGGCAGAAAATCAGGAACCATATCCGGAAACAGGATCAAAAAAAGGAATTCTGCTTGATCCTACCATGCTGGGGACAGAAAAACTGACAGATTTAGAGGTAAAACATAGTATTTATAATATTCCCCTTTCTATTATTATGGGAGAAACTACAGATGATGCATATCCTACGATTATTTATACCTATGATGGGAAAGAATATAAATTTAACGGAAAAGTAGTCAGCGATTATGACGGGCTGTTTTCTTATCTTACAAGCATTGGTATGTGCTCTACAGCAGTTGTATTGAATGACTGGAATGAAAACTGCCTTGAAATGATACATCCCAAGGCAAGAGAACAGAAAAAAGGTGTGTACTATTACATGTTTAATACGGAGGAAGAAGAGGGTGTTAAAGAACTTGAGGCAGTGGCAAGCTTTTTAACCCAGCGCTATTCTACTGGAGAACATGGTATGGTGCATAACTGGGTGTTTGCCAATGAGATTAACCAATGCAAGGTGTGGAACTATATGGACACTACAGATCCGGTATATTATGCAAAAGAGTTTGAAAAGGCATTCCGCATTTTCTATCAGGCCGCAAGGAGTAATTATGCCCATGCAGGTGTATATTTTAGCGTAGATCATGACTGGAACAGCAATGATGGAAACAATAAGGATTATTTTAATGCAAAGGATGTGGTAGAGGCATTTAATGAGGCAGCGCTGGAGCATGGAAATTATGACTGGGGTATTGCAATACATCCCTATCCAGAGCCTCTTACCCGCGTAAATTATTGGTCTGTGGAAAATGATAAGACGCCGGAAGCAGAAATACTTACAGTCATGAATTTGGGTGTTTTGACAGACTTTTTAAAGCAGGAGGAATATCTGGATACAAAAGGAGAAGTCAGAAGTATTACCATTACAGAGCTTGGATTTTCCTCAAAGTCAGGAGAAAAGCTGCAGGCAGCCGCATTTGCTTATTGCTATTATATTGTAGATGCCAATCCGTATATAGATGCATTTATTTTAAACAGGCAGACAGATGCACCGGAAGAAGTGGTGAGTGGACTAGCCTTTGGCCTTTATGAGTATGATCATTCAGATAAGTACTTAAAAGAAGTTTTCCGTTATATTGATACGGATAAGGCGCAGGAATACACGGATTTTATGTTGAACATATTAGGAGCAGAAAGCCTGGAGGAGGCACTGAGCTGGGCCCAGTAGGACAAGTTTATGTTCATTATTAAAATAGAACTGGAAAAGAAGTTATATGGAAGGAAGGTTGAATAAAAATGTATATTGCAAAGGAAAACAGGTACGAAAATATGATCTATAACCGCTGTGGGAAAAGCGGCCTTAAGCTGCCAGCACTTTCTTTAGGAATGTGGCATAATTTTGGATCGGTAAATGAAATGGAAAAGATGAAACAAATTTTATTTACCGCCTTTGATCATGGCATTACGCATTTTGATCTGGCAAATAATTATGGTCCTGTTTATGGAAGCGCTGAGGAAAACATGGGAAGGATTTTAAAGTCCGATCTGATGCCTTACAGGAATGAGATGATTATATCCAGCAAGGCGGGATATGATATGTGGAAAGGACCTTATGGAGATGGAGGCTCTAAAAAATATCTGATCGCCAGCCTTGACCAAAGCTTGAAAAAATTAGGACTGGATTATGTAGATATTTTTTATCATCACAGACCGGACCCGAATACGCCTCTTGAGGAAACAATGGGAGCATTGGATCAGATTGTAAGACAGGGAAAAGCTTTATATGTTGGTATTTCAAATTATAAAAAAGAGCAGACGCAGAAAGCCTACGAAATATTAAAAAGCCAGGGCACGCCTTTTATTATCCATCAGCCACGATATTCCATGCTGGACCGCTGGATAGAAGAGGACGGGCTGAAAGATTATCTTTATGAAAATGGTATAGGCTGTATTGCGTTTAGTCCTTTAGCGCAGGGAATTCTTACTGGAAAATATTTAAATGGGATTCCGGAAAATTCGCGTATTGGTGCAGGGAAGAGTCCTTATCTGCATAAAGAAAATCTGGATGAGTGTAAGCTGGAGAAAGTTCGAAAGCTAAATGAAATTGCCAGCCAAAGGGGGCAGTCCCTTACACAGATGGCGTTAGCATGGATTTTGCGGGATGGTAAGGTGACTTCAGTGCTGATTGGAGCCAGCAGGCCGGAGCAGATTCTGGAAAATATAAAAGCCTTAGAGAATATTAATTTTTCTGAGGAAGAGATTCATAAGATAGACGACATTCTTTAAAAGTCATGATCATTTCCCGGGTAAGGCTTAACTGGTCGTCTTCCAGATCGATTTCTTCTCTTCGGAACCATCCGGCTTCTGCCAGCTCATTTTTGTCAAGAATGATTTTGTCAGAACCGTCAAGGTCGCAGAAAAATCCCATCAGAAGGCTTCCGGAAAAGCCCCAGGGCTGACTTTTATAGTAGCGGATATTTTTTACTTTTAGTCCGACTTCTTCCATTACTTCCCGCATAACTGTCTGCTCTGCGGATTCTCCAATTTCTGTAAAGCCTGCAATTAATGCGTAGTTGGTGTAAGAACGTCCGGCATATTTGCTCATTAGTATTTTATCTCCATTTATAATGCCTATGATAACTGCAGGAGAAATTCTGGGGTAAACCATATTATGGCATTTTGGGCAAAGCAGCATACGTTCCCTGTGGTCGGGAACCATGCTGTGTCCACAGCACCCACAAAACTGATTGGTTTGATACCAGTTGGACAAGTGGTGGGCAGTGATGCCTGCAAATGCAGTATGCCTTGAAAAAGCGGTACGGAATATGCTTATATTTTCGTAGTGATAGCCATTTAAAGTGATAGCTGGTTCCGCATTTGCTGTAGGAGAAACAATCTGTCTGGATTTCGCCAGAAAATAATTATATTGATCAATAGAAAACAAATAATAATATTCGCAGAAAAAATCACAAGTTTCTTTTAAAGTAGGATAACGCAGTTTTTCATTCTGAAAACGTACTAGTACGGTATTTTTATGGAAGATCAGGATAAAATCATTTTCTGCGGGTTTTGTATCTCGATATTCATTGTGGTAAATTCTTGGATAAATATCCTGTATCATTATAAAAGCAGTCCTTCCTTTATGTAAATTACAATAGCAACAAAATCATTTCTATGATAATATGGAACTGTTGTAAGGTCAATTGTAATTGTTGGCAAAACGCATAATTTACATGGAAGGATTTTTTATATGAGATGGATGAAATTTAAAATAAAAACAATAACAGATGCAGAAGATATCATTATCAGCTCTTTATACGATCTAGGATTGGAAGGTGCACAGATCGAGGACAAAGTTCCCCTGACTGCGTGGGAAAAGGAGCAGATGTTTGTGGATATTCTGCCAGATACTCCAGAAGATGACGGAATTGCATATCTTAGTTTTTTTGTGGAAGAGAGGGAGAGACCAGAATTGCCGGAAGGCAGCAGCTATCAGGGGCTTATTTTAAATGGGGAAGAGACCACTGTCGAGGCAGTTTGTGAAAGAGTAAAAGAAGAACTGGAAAGTTTAAAAAGCTTCATGGATATTGGTGAAGGAACGGTTACAATTGAAGAGACGCAGGATATTGACTGGATTAATAATTGGAAACAGTATTTCCATCAGTTTACCATAGATGATGTATTGGTTATTCCTTCCTGGGAGGAAGTAGAAGCTAAAGATCAGGAAAAAATAGTTCTCCATATTGATCCGGGAACTGCTTTTGGAACAGGAATGCATGACACTACACAGCTTTGCATCAGAGCGCTTCGCAAGTTTATTACGCCGGAAACAACGCTTTTGGATGTGGGGACCGGAAGTGGCATTTTGGCGATTCTTGCTTTAATGTTCGGGGCAAAGAAAGCGGTGGGGACTGATCTTGATCCCTGCGCGGTGGATGCAGTAAGGGAGAATATGGAGGCCAACGGAATTTCTCAAGATGATTTTACCATGATGATTGGAAATATAATTACAGAAAAAAACGTGCAGGATAAGGTTGGATATGAATGTTATGATATTGTTGTGGCAAATATTTTGGCAGAGGTACTTGTACCTTTGACACCGGTGATTCTGCATCAGCTAAAGAAAGGCGGTATTTATATTACTTCTGGAATTATTGATGAAAAAGAGGAAACCGTGGTAAAGGCAATCAAAGAAGCAGGGCTAACGGTGCTGGAAGTAAATCATCAGGGCGAGTGGGTAGGCGTGATTGCAAGGAAGGAAAATTAGACGCAGGTTATGTATCAGTTTTTTGTAGATCCCGGTCAGATTCAGGGAAAAAGAATCATAATAAAAGGAAAAGATGTCAACCACATAAAAAATGTACTCCGTATGAAAGCAGGGGATGAGATTTCAGTCAGCAATGGCATTGATGGAAAGGAATACCGCTGCGGTATTGATGCGTTTCATGAAGAAGAGATCATCTGCGAACTGCGGTTTATTAAGGAAGAAGGGATTGAACTGCCTTCCCAAATTTATCTTTTTCAAGGGCTCCCTAAAGCTGATAAAATGGAATTGATTGTTCAAAAGGCGGTAGAGTTGGGCGTATACGAGATCATACCGGTTGCAGCTAAACGGTCTGTGGTAAAATTAGACGAAAAAAAGGCAAAAAATAAAGTTTTAAGATGGCAGGGAATTGCAGAAGCAGCGGCCAAGCAAAGCAGGCGGGGGATGATACCAAAGGTGCAGGATGTAATGAGCTTTCGGGATGCAGTCAACTATAGCAGCCTTGCGCAGGTAAAGGTGATACCCTATGAGCTGGCCGAAAGTATGGAAAAGACGAAAAGGATAATCAGTGAAATAAAGCCAGGCGAGGACGTTGCTGTTTTTATCGGACCAGAGGGTGGATTTGCAGAAGAAGAAATTGAAGAAGCTGTAAATGCAGGAATTATCCCTATTACACTTGGAAAACGAATTTTACGGACAGAGACAGCAGGCATGACAGTCTTGTCCATATTGATGTACCATTTGGAGCAATAATCATATAGTATTAGTAAGATAAAGAGGAATACTCTGTTTAGAAAGGCCAGTGATATTATGGAGGTATATTTAGATAATTCGGCAACCACCAGATGCTTTGACCAGGTAGCTGCCCTGATGACCCAGATTATGTGTGAAGACTATGGAAATCCTTCAAGTCTCCATAGAAAGGGCGTTCAGGCAGAGAAATATATCCGTTATGCAAAGGATGTAATTGCCAGAAATTTGAAAGTAAACGAAAAAGAGATATTTTTTACTTCAGGGGGAACAGAATCAGATAATCTAGCAATCAGAGGCTGCGCTTATGCAAACTGCAGAAGCGGAAGACACTTGATTACGACGCAGATAGAGCACCCGGCAGTTCTTCAAACCATGAAGCATTTAGAGGAGGAAGGCTTTCGCGTAACTTACCTGCCCGTAGATGGAAAAGGGTGTATCCGGCTGGAGGATTTAGAGCGTGCCATTACCGGAGAAACTATCTTAGTATCCATTATGCATACCAACAATGAAGTAGGTTCTCTGCAGCCTGTTGTTCAGGCAGGAGCTTTGATTAAAAGAATGAATCCCAAAATACTGTTTCATGTAGATGCAGTACAAGGATATGGAAAATTTAGAATTTATCCTAAAAAAATGAATATAGATCTGCTGTCGGTCAGCGGTCATAAAATTCATGGGCCGAAAGGAGTCGGCTTTTTATATGTGGATGAGAAAGTAAAAATCAAGCCGATTGTTTTTGGCGGCGGCCAGCAGGGCGGTATCCGTTCTGGAACGGAAAATGTTCCAGGAATTGCAGGCATGGCGAAAGCAGTTGAAATCATTTATGGCAGCCTGGATCAGGAAATAGAAAAGCTTTACCAAATCAAGAAAACTTTTGTAGATGGGGTAAGGAAACTGGATGATGTTGTGGTGAATGGCCACCCTGATGAAACCGGTGCGCCTCATGTGGTAAGTGTATCTATCAGAGGTGTCCGCAGTGAGGTTTTACTTCATGCCCTTGAGGATAAAGGAATTTATGTTTCTGCCGGAAGTGCCTGCTCGGCTCATAAGCCCCAGCCTTCCGCTACGCTGCGTGCTATGGGAATTCCGCAGGATCTTTTAGGTTCTACGATACGTTTCAGCTTTTCCGTGTTTACTACTATGGAAGAAATAAGCTATACTTTGCAGACAATGTATGATATAATTCCCATGCTTAGGAAATACACAGGGGAAAGAACATCCGCGAGACGGTAAAATAATAAGAATGTTCAGGCAATGTTTTTGTTCAAATCCACAGAAGACATTGTCTGAATATTCGTTCATGTTTTCTGATCACGCAATTATCTAAATAGATATCTATAGAAAAGAGGAACTATGTTTACAGCGTTTTTGATTAAGTACGCAGAAATCGGCGTAAAAGGAAAAAATAAGCATTTATTTGAGGAAGCCCTTGCCCAGCAGATAAAATATGCATTAAAACGATGTGAGGGGGAGTTTAAAGTTTCCCGTACGGAAGGCAGGATATACGTTCATGCGTTGTCTGAATTTGACTATGATGAAACGGTAGATAATTTGAAAACAGTGTTTGGCGTTTCAGGAATTTGTCCGGTGATTGACGTAAAGGATGAAGGTTTTGAAGATTTGGCCCAGACAGTAATCGAATATGTGGACAAGGTATATGAGAATAAAAATATGACCTTTAAGGTGAATGCCAGAAGAGCACGCAAAAATTATCCTATGAACTCTATGGAAATTAATATGGAGTTAGGAAGCAGAGTACTTGACACTTTTCCTGAAATGAAAGTGGACGTGCATCATCCTGATGTGATGCTGCATGTTGAAATACGGGAAAAGATTTACATTTATTCTATTGAAATACCAGGGCCTGGCGGTATGCCGGTGGGAAGTAACGGAAAGGCAATGCTTCTTTTATCGGGGGGCATTGATTCGCCGGTAGCAGGTTATATGATTGCCAAGCGGGGAGTAAAGATTGATGCAGTGTACTTTCATGCGCCTCCTTATACAAGCGACCGAGCGAAACAAAAAGTGATCGATCTGGCAAGGCTGGTATCCCGTTATGCAGGGCCGGTTTATCTTCATATTATCAATTTTACGGACATTCAGTTGTATATCTATGAGAAATGTCCTCATGAAGAGCTTACTATCATTATGCGAAGGTATATGATGAAAATTGCGGAAAAGATAGCAGAGGAAAATGCCTGCCTGGGGCTGATTACAGGAGAAAGTATTGGACAGGTTGCCTCTCAGACGGTGCAGTCGCTGGCGGTTACCAATGAGGTATGCTCACTTCCTGTTTTTCGTCCGCTGATCGGATTTGATAAAATGGAAATTGTGGAAGTTTCGGAAAAGATTGGTACCTTTGAGACATCTATTCTGCCTTATGAGGACTGCTGTACGATTTTTGTGGCAAAGCATCCTGTGACAAAGCCGAATCTGAATGTTATCAAGCGGCATGAAAAAAATCTGGAAGAAAGAATTGATGAATTGGTGCAGCAGGCGCTTGATACAGATGAAGTAGTGATTGCAAAGTGGGTATAACAACGGATGACACTATCTGCTGTTAAATAAAAATGAGCTGGCCAATCTGCCAGCTCACAATTTTTACTTATTATGTGGGTGCTTTCATTAAATCATGTAAGGCTTTAATGCTTCTAAAACTTCATCAATGCTTTCTTCTACATGAATATTTAAATCGATAGGCTTGGATAAATCTAAACTAAAGATACCCATAATAGATTTAGCATCAATTACATATCTTCCGGATACTAAGTCAAAGTCATAATCAAATTTTGTAATATCATTTACAAAAGATTTTACCTTGTCGATAGAGTTTAATGAAATCTGAATGGTTTTCATTGTGATTACCTCCTTAAATTTTTCATACCTTCTGCTAATATAGTAAAGGGTTGCATGTGAAAAGTCAATGATAAAACAATACAAAAAAAGTGGTGAATAATATGAAAAGTGTAGCATTTCACAATCTTGGGTGTAAAGTAAACGGATACGAAATGGATTATATGCAACAAAAATTGCAAGAAAAGGGTTATAGTATTGTACCATTTGATGGGAGAGCCGATATTTATATTGTAAATACATGTACGGTAACGAATATTGCTGACAGAAAAAGCAGACAGATGCTTCATCGGGCCCGAAAAATGAATCCTCAGGCGGTTGTGGTGGCGGTGGGCTGCTATGTCCAGACTGACAGTAAAAAAGTCCTTATGGACGCAGGAATTGACCTGGCGATTGGAAATAATAAAAAGAAAGATCTGATTTCTATTTTGGAAGAATACCTGGCTAAAAAGGAGGAGGCTGAAAATAATATTCTCGCTTGTGAGGATAAAACACTTGGGGGAAAGACGATCATTGATATCAATCATACGGATGAATATGAATCTATGGAGATTACCCAAACTGCAGAACACACAAGGGCTTTTATTAAAATACAGGATGGGTGTAATCAGTTTTGCTCCTACTGTATTATCCCTTATGCAAGGGGAAGAAACAGAAGCCGCAGCATGGTGGAGGTTTTAAAAGAGATCAGAAATCTTGCGGAAAATGGATACAGGGAAATAGTTTTAACGGGAATACATTTAAGCTCTTATGGGATAGAGAAGGGAAATGATTTTACTTCTGGAAAACTCCTTCAATTAATACAGGAAGTACAGAAAATTCAAGGGATTGATCGTATCCGTCTGGGTTCCTTAGAACCGCGTATTATTACAGAGGAGTTTGTAAAAGGAATTGCCCAGTGCTCCAAGCTGTGTCCTCATTTTCATTTGTCATTGCAAAGTGGATGTGATACAGTTTTAAAAAGAATGAATAGAAAATATCTGACAGAGGAATACTATGAAAAAGTATGCATTTTAAGAAAATACTTCAATCAACCGGCAATTACCACGGATGTGATTGTGGGATTCCCGAGAGAAACACAGGAGGAATTTGAAACGACTAAGGAATTCTTACAAAAAATAGGTTTTTATGAGATGCATATTTTTAAATATTCCAGAAGGAAAGGCACACCTGCCGCTGCAATGAAAGATCAGATTCCTGAAGATGTCAAGGCATCCCGCAGTAATGAACTTTTACAATTGGAAAAAGAAATGTCCCGAAAATACAGGGAAACATTTTTACATAAAAAGGTAGAAGTATTATTTGAAGAGAAAAAAGTGATAGAAGGAAGAAACTGTCAGACCGGGTATACGAAAGAGTATATCAGGGCTGTATTTGAAACAAATGAAAATCTTTCCGGTCAGGTGCTTTCCGGGAAATTAACACAGCTTTTAGATTCGGATATTTTGCTGTTTCAACCGTAAACACATTGAATTTTATAGTAAAATGGAGTAAGATAAGAACGAATGAAGCAATTAAGGGGTGCAGTTATGCAGGATTTGGGGAATACACAATTTTTCAGGGTAGAAACAGACAATACAAGTGTAAAGGAAATACTTTCGGACGTATATGAGGCATTGACAGAAAAGGGATATAATCCTGTCAACCAGATTGTGGGATATATTATGTCAGGTGATCCCACATACATTACCAGTTACAAAAATGCCAGAAGTCTTATTATGAAGGTGGAAAGAGACGAATTGGTAGAAGAAATGCTGGCAGAATACATTAAAAATAATCATTGGGAATAAACAGAACGGAAAATATTTAGTTATGAGGATTATGGGTTTGGATTTCGGAGCAAAAACAGTAGGGGTGGCGATCAGCGATCCCCTGCTTATTACTGCTCAGGGAATAGAGATCATCAGAAGAAAAGAAGAAAATAAGCTGCGCCGCACATTGGCAAGAATAGAGGAACTAATAGAGGAATATCAGGTTGAGGAGATTGTACTTGGCCTGCCTAAAAACATGAACGATACTTTAGGCCCCAGGGTGGAGGTTACTCTAGAGTTTAAGGATAAATTAGAGCGGCGTACCGGACTTCCAGTGCATATGTGGGATGAAAGACTTACTACAGTGGCAGCAGACAAGGCCATGATGGAAGCCGGAATAAGAAGAGAAAATCGCAGGGAATATGTTGATCAGATTGCAGCAGTATTCATTTTACAGGGCTTTTTGGATTTACGAAGCAGGGAACAAGGAGAAGATTGATTGGAAAAGATTAAATTTACACTGGATACACAGGAGAGTGTGGAATTTTACGTTTTGGAGCAGACCAGACTTAGCGGTAATCAGTATATTTTGGTGACAGATGCTGAAGAAGGCGACGGAGATGCTCTTATTTTAAAAGAAATTTCGCTTAAAAATGCAGATGAGAAAGTGTATGAGATTGTAGAAGAAGATACGGAATTATCTGCAGTTGCGGCAGTATTTGAAACTTTGCTTGAGGATGTCAGGCTTATGTAAAATAATAATTCGGTTACTGTGAGAGTTTTAATTTGGGAATTGACACGATTGCGAAAGTGTACAGCACGAAGCAGTCTATTTTTGTATAGGATAGAATGCCCTAAGTGGTGCATAATGTTTAAATATAATGGTGCGGAAAGTAAATTATAAAAACATTAAATGCTGTGGCAGTCCATAAAGAAAATCTCTCTACAGGAACTGGAAGGAATGTGGAGGAAAATTGATTGAAAAAAAGTGAACAGAAAAGCAGCTCAGGGCTGAAGATCATTCCCCTTGGAGGTCTTGAGCAGATTGGCATGAACATTACTGCCTTTGAATATGAGGATAGTATTGTTGTAGTGGATTGCGGCCTTTCATTCCCAGAGGATGATATGCTGGGAATAGATCTGGTTATTCCAGATGTGATTTATTTAAAAAATAATATCGAAAAAGTCAAGGGATTTATTATCACTCACGGTCATGAAGACCACATCGGCGCGCTTCCCTATATACTCAGAGATATCAATGTGCCTATTTATGCCACTAAGCTGACAATGGGCATTATAGAAAACAAACTGAAAGAACATAATCTAGCAGGTAATACAAAGCGTAAAGTTGTAAAGTTTGGACAATCTATTAACTTAGGGCAATTTCGTATTGAATTTATCAAAACGAATCATAGTATTGTAGATGCGGCAGCGCTTGCTATTTATTCCCCGGCAGGTATTGTTGTGCATACAGGAGACTTTAAGGTGGATTATACACCGGTGTTTGGGGATGCCATTGATCTGCAGCGGTTTGCCGAAATTGGTAAAAAGGGCGTGTTGGCACTGATGTGTGATTCCACAAATGCGGAAAGACCTGGATTTACACCCTCAGAACGCACAGTAGGAAGAACATTTGATACACTTTTTGAGGAGCATAAGAATACCCGTATTATTGTTGCAACCTTTGCTTCAAATGTGGACAGGGTACAGCAAATCATAAATTCTGCCGATAAATTTGGACGTAAAGTAGTGGTAGAAGGCCGCAGCATGGTGAATATTATTGAAACAGCCACTAACTTAGGTTACTTGAATATTCCTGACAATACACTGATAGATATTGAACAGTTAAAAAATTATCCTGATGAAAAAACGGTTATCATTACAACCGGAAGTCAGGGAGAAAGTATGGCGGCTTTAAGCCGTATGGCGGAAGACAATCACCGGAAGATTTCTATTGGACCAAGCGATACAGTTATTTTTTCTTCTCATCCTATCCCCGGAAATGAGAAGGCTGTCACTAATGTGATTAATGAGCTGCTGCTTAAGGGGGCAGATGTTATTTTTCAGGATGTGCATGTCTCTGGTCATGCCTGTCAGGAAGAAATTAAACTTATATATACGTTGGTGCATCCTCAATATGCAGTCCCTGTGCATGGAGAGTATAAACATTTAAAAGCACAGGCAAAGATTGCAAAAGAGTTAGGGATACCAAAGGAAAATATCTTTATTTTAAGGTCGGGAGATGTGCTTGAACTGACGGAAGAAAAGGCTCAGATTACCGGAAAGGTTCCGGTAGGAGATATTCTGGTAGACGGACTTGGCGTGGGGGATGTTGGAAACATTGTATTGCGGGATAGACAGCATCTTGCAGAAGATGGTATCCTAATCGTGGTGCTTGGTTTGGATGGAGCTACAGATGAACTGGTAAGCGGTCCTGATATTGTATCAAGAGGGTTTGTATATGTGAGAGAATCAGACGAGCTTATGGATGAAGCCAGGGTTGTAGTAAATGATGCAGTGGAAGGCTGCCTGAGCCGGGGAATTGCTGACTGGGGGAAATTGAAAAGTTCCATTAAAGATTCTTTGGGTGAATTTGTATGGAAAAAGACGAAACGCCGTCCTATGATCCTGCCTATCATAATGGAGATATAAGGAGATAAATACGCATGATGGAGAATCAAATGAAAGATGCGTTAAATAATTTTGTAAACGCAATAAAAGATACAGAAGTATTTAAAAGATATTATTATCAATTGGGTAAAATTAAAAAAAATCCTGAGTTATTTCAAAAGGTAAATGAGTACCGGCAGAAAAATTTTGAAATACAAAATACCTGTCAGGAGAACGAGTTATTTGAAAAAATGGATGCTTTTGAGAGGGAATATGAAAAATTTCGCGATAATCCAATCGTTGATGATTTTCTTCGTGCAGAACTTGCTTTATGCAGAATGATACAGGAGATAAATGTATTTATTACGAATGAGATCGGTTTTGAATAGGCAGCTTTTGAAAGGATATGGTTACTTCTATGAATGTAAAATATTTAATAGTTACTGTAGTGGAAACAATAGTGAAAGTAGTGATTATTGCTGCTGTTATTGTATTTGTCATGCGCGGGGCTACAAAAGCCTATGACTTTGGCTATCGGGTATTTGCAGATACGCCTGTATCCGTTTCAGGAGGACGTACCATAACGATAGGAGTTGCAGAGGATGCATCAGTAAAGGACATTGCGGAAATGCTGATGGAAAAGGGATTGATAGAAGATGCAAACCTATTTGTAGTGCAGGAATTGCTTTCAGCTCATCACGGCGATATTCTTCCTGGAATCTATGACTTGAGTACGGATATGACAGCCCAGCAAATGTTGGAGATCATGTCTACTCCCAAGGCGGAGGAGGAGAGTGGATCAAGTGCAGATTCATCTCAGAAACAAGAAAGTGGGACAGAAGAAGGCAGCGGAGAAGAGGGCAGCACAGGTGAAGGCGCAGAAGATCCAAATGGTGAAGCAGCCCAATAAAGTTTAAGGAAAGAAAGATTGTGATTACAGAAGAAAGAATCAGTACATTTATTAATTCTTTTGATACAGGAAATACTCCTTTTTTAAATCAACTGGAGCAATTTGCAATTGAAACCAATGTGCCTGTGATAAGGCCTCAGATGCAGAATCTTTTAAAGCTGCTTCTAGTAATGAAGCAGCCAAAGAGGATTTTGGAGGTAGGGACGGCCATTGGTTTTTCAGCATTATTAATGAGTGAGTACGGGCCAGCGGACTGTAAGATAACCACCATTGAAAAATATGAGAAGCGAATTCCTCTGGCAAGAGAAAACTTTAAAAAGGCAGGGAAAGAAGAGCAGATTCTTCTGCTGGAGGGGGATGCTGCCGATATTTTAAAGAAATTGAAAGCCCCTTTTGACTTTATTTTTATGGATGCGGCAAAAGGCCAGTACATCCATTTTCTGCCGGATATTTTGAACTTAATGCCCACAGGAGGAGTCCTGGTTTCCGACAATGTCCTGCAGGACGGTGATGTGATGGAATCCCGGTTTGCAGTGACCAGAAGGGACCGCACGATTCACAGCAGAATGAGGGATTACCTTTATGAACTGAAGCAGAATAAGCAGTTATGTACGGATATTTTACCTGTGGGAGACGGGGTAACCATAAGTGTGAAACAGTAACATGGAGAGAGAGTTTGTAAGAGGGATAGCAATGAGAAAACCTGAGCTATTGATACCCGCCAGTTCGCTGGAGGTTTTAAAAACAGCAGTACTTTTTGGTGCAGATGCAGTATATATTGGCGGAGAATCCTTTGGGCTTCGCGCAAAGGCAAAAAACTTTTCTGCCGAAGAAATGAAACAGGGGATTGCCTTTGCCCATGCATATGGCGTGAGAGTGCATGTGACAGCAAATATTCTTGCACATAATAATGATTTAGATGGTGCGGAAACGTACTTTTATGAATTAAAGGAAATGAAGCCGGATGCGCTGATCATAGCAGATCCGGGAATGTTTATGCTGGCGAAAAAGATTTGTCCAGAAATTGAGATTCATATTTCCACACAGGCGAACAATACAAATTATATGACTTATTTATTTTGGCATGGTCTGGGGGCAAAAAGAGTTGTTTCTGCAAGGGAGCTTTCTTTGGATGAAATCAAAGAAATCCGCAGCCGGATTCCCGATGATATGGAGATAGAAAGTTTTATTCATGGAGCCATGTGTATTTCTTATTCTGGAAGATGCCTTCTTAGCAGCTATTTTACAGGAAGAGATGCAAATCAGGGTGCCTGCACTCATCCCTGCCGCTGGAAATATGCGGTAATGGAGGAAAGCCGTCCAGGGGAGTACCTGCCGGTGTATGAAAATGAGAGGGGAACCTATATTTTTAATTCTAAGGATCTGTGCATGATAGAACACATTCCGGAAATGGTAGATGCAGGAATTGACAGTTTTAAGATAGAAGGAAGAATGAAGACGGCGTTATATGTAGCGACGGTTGCCAGAACATACCGGAAAGCAATTGATGATTATTTTACATCAGAGGAAACGTATCGGGCAAATATGGATTGGTATAGATCAGAAATTTCCAAATGCACCTACCGTCAGTTTACTACGGGATTTTATTTTGGAAAGCCTGATGAAAATACGCAGATTTATGACAGCAATACTTATGTGAATGAATACGTTTTTCTTGGTATGATTGAAGCGGTATCTGATGACGGAAGGGTAAGAATAGAACAGAAAAATAAATTCAGTGTAGGTGATCACATAGAAATTATGAAGCCTTGTGGAGAAAATGTAGAGGTACAGGTGTTGTCCTTAACAACTGATGAAGGAGAAAAAGTAGAAAGCGCGCCCCATCCCCAGCAGAAATTATGGGTGGAATTAAGCCAGCCGGCAGTACAGTATGATCTGCTCAGGGTACAAAAAAAGTAAAATTGTACAATATGCCTATTTCATTTCCAGCACCAAAAATCTTTTTATTCAAAACTTATAAAATTGTAAAAAGGGTATTGCAATTTCAAAAATTATAGAGTATCTTATAAAAAGTAAAGGAAAAACCTTTAAATAATAACCCTGAACGAAGATGTTCCAAAAATTTTTTGGAGCATTTTTTTTGTAAAAAGGGAGATGAAAAATCATGCTGCATGTTTTCATGGAAAAATAATTTGGAAAGGAAATAAAAAAATGAGTGAAGTAATTAATGTTGAAGAACTTTTTGCCAGCAAGGTGTTTACACGTGCGACAATGAGAGAACGTCTGCCTAAGAATGTTTATAAGGAAGTAATTAAAGTAATGGAAAAAGGCGGCGAGCTGTCACTTGCCGCTGCTGATGTTGTTGCAAAGGAAATGAAAGACTGGGCGGTAGAAAATGGAGCCACCCATTACACGCACTGGTTTCAGCCTTTGACAGGGATTACTGCTGAAAAGCATGACTCTTTTGTTTCCCATCCAGATGAAAGTGGAAAGATGCTGATGGAATTTTCGGGGAAGGAATTAATTAAGGGAGAGCCGGATGCTTCTTCGTTTCCCTCTGGAGGCCTTCGGGCTACTTTTGAGGCAAGAGGATATACCGCATGGGATATTACCTCGCCTGCGTTTTTGAAGGAAGATGCTACAGGAGTCATTCTCTGCATCCCTACAGCATTTTGCTCTTATAAAGGAGAAGCCCTTGATAAAAAGACACCTTTGCTTCGTTCTATGGAGGCGATCAGCCAGCAGGCACTGCGTATCGTCAAGCTGTTTGGCAACACAGAAGCAAAGAAAGTAGTTGCAAGCGTGGGGCCGGAACAGGAATATTTTTTGGTTGACAGAGAAAAGTATTTGAAAAGACCTGATTTGATCTTTGCAGGGCGAACTTTATTTGGTGCACCAGCTCCTAAGGGACAGGAATTGGAAGATCATTATTTTGGAACCATAAGGGAGCGCGTAGGCGCATACATGAAGGATTTGAATATTGAACTGTGGAAGCTTGGTGTTACTGCTAAAACACAGCACAATGAAGTAGCTCCCGCGCAGCATGAACTGGCACCTATTTATGAGACAGCAAACATTGCTGTAGATCATAACCAGCTTGTGATGGAAACAATGAAAAAGGTTGCAGGACGTCATGGTCTGACCTGTCTGCTGCATGAAAAACCCTTTGCAGGAGTGAATGGTTCTGGTAAACATAATAACTGGTCTCTGGCAACAGACAATGGGGTAAATCTATTGGATCCCGGGGATACTCCAAATGAAAATATTCAGTTCCTTTTGGTTTTAGCCTGCATTATTAAAGCTGTAGACAGACATGCTGATCTGCTCCGCCAAAGTGCCTCAGATGTTGGAAATGATCACAGACTTGGTGCAAATGAGGCACCTCCGGCAATCATCTCTGTCTTTTTAGGAGAGCAGCTTGAGGATGTTGTCAAGCAGCTTGTAGAAACAGGTGAAGCAGCTCATGTACTGCAGGGCGGCAAGCTTGAGACAGGGGTATCCACACTGCCTGATTTTACAAAGGATGCAACTGACAGAAACAGAACATCACCATTTGCTTTTACCGGCAATAAATTTGAGTTCCGTATGGTTGGTTCAGCAGACTCTATTGGAAGCCCTAATACCATATTGAATGCAATTGTTGCAGAAGCTTTTTGTGAAGCGGCTGATGTGCTTGAAAAAGCAGAAGATTTCGATTTGGCAGTACATGATCTGATCAAGGAATATTTTACCAGGCACCAGAGAATTATCTTTAACGGAGACGGTTATTCCGATGCATGGGTGGCAGAAGCTGAGAGAAGAGGACTTCCAAATATCAAATCTATGATAGAAGCAGTAGATACATTAACAACAGAAAAATCCGTTAAGCTTTTTGATAAGTTTGGTATTTTTACAAAGGCAGAACTGGAATCTCGGGAAGAGGTTCTTTATGAAACCTATGCAAAGACCATCAATATAGAAGCACTCACCATGATTGATATGGCATCCAAACAAATCATACCCGCAGTGATAAAATACACAAAGTCCCTTGCGGATACAGTAATTGCAGTGAAGGGAGCGGGGGCGGATGCATCGGCTCAAGCGGATCTGTTGAAGCAGGTTACTGAAAAGTTGAATGGAATGAAGACAGCACTTGCAAAGCTGGAAGAGGTAACTGCAAAGGCAAGCAGCATGAGTCAGGCAAAAGAGCAGGCGTTTTACTATAAGGATGTGGTAAAAGAAGTTATGGAGGAATTGAGAACGCCTGCAGACGAAGCAGAAATGCTGGTGGATAAAAAGGTATGGCCTATACCTACATATGGAGACCTGATTTTTGAAGTATAAAATCCTTCCTTTTTTATGATATATTCTACTAAAGACTGCCGCCAGAATCGTATGTAATTCTGGCGGCAGTTTATTCGTCTAATCAACTTTTACTTCCAGATATCCAAGAAGCTTACTCATGTCATATTCTGTAACAACGCCTAAGTTAGAATCATAGAATTTGCCATCAAAATGCACCAGATAATGACAGTAAAGCCCTAACTTTTCCATCAATATACAGCACTTGGGAAGCGTAGCTTCCTGGCCTTCTGTGTATACAATAACCTCGCTGTGGTCAATACCATAATAGTTTAATGCGGAAATGACGCGCCCCATAGTTGCCTGCCATTCCCGGCAGTCCATAACGCTGATAACTTCGGCAATTGTAACACCTGCCAGCATTGCAACACAAGTCTGTCCGCAAAGCCCGTCTTCCGGCTGAATGATTACATCAATGTGATCAATTTTGCGAATGGGATTTTCAAAGCTGTAGGGGCTGTTTTGATTCATTTGAATCAGGCTTCTGTTAATGTGAAGCAGTATTTTATGGGGCTGGTCAATATTAATGTGTGAAACATCTTCTTCCCGTAAGTGAATCTTGTAATTTCCCTTTGATTCGGGAAGCAGTTCACAATCAATGATTTTGTTATCAAGAACAATATCTGCCTGAATGACATCACGTTTTTTGCTGACTTCCCACACGTTAAAGGGGATGCGGATGGTAAAAAGATCATTTTCTTTAGTAACCCTGCCAGTAAAAAAATATCTCATAAGTTATCCTCCTGATTATATTTAGATAATTTGCACCTTCTCGTAAATAAAAGATAACAGATTTCTTAAAAGTTGAAAACATTTTTTTAGTGGAAAAGCAGAAAGTACTAAAAAAAATACAGCATGTCAAAAAAGTAACAAAATATTTTTCCTTTTTATACTTGCAAAACGTATTATTATCATGTATAATACCAAAGGTAATGAACATTGGGCTATCGCCAAACGGTAAGGCAACGGACTCTGACTCCGTCATTTCAAGGTTCGAATCCTTGTAGCCCAGCTTAAACCCCTGATAGAAATTCTATCGGGGGTTTATAATTTCATAAGTTTATAATTTTGTAAGCAGAAAGAAAGGCAGGCTGTAAGGATATGTATACATTTGACAGTCGGATCAGATACAGCGAATTAGATGAAACAGGGCATTTAAAGATAGAGGCGCTGCTTGATTATTTTCAGGACTGCTCTACATTTCATTCAGAGGATCTGGGGCTTGGTGTAGAGTATCTGAAAAAACAGAATATGGTGTGGGTAATGTCTGCCTGGCAAATTGTTGTGGAAAGGTACCCAAAGCTTGGGGAAACTGTTACAATAGGCACAGCACCCTATTCTTTTAAAGGATTTGTAGGGCAGCGTAATTTTTTAATGACAGATGTAAAAGGTAAAAGGCTGGCTTGTGCCAATACGGTTTGGGGGCTTATCAGTACGGAAAATGGGAAACCTGTAAGGCTCACAGAGGAAATGCGTGAAAAATATATTTTAGAACCGCCTATTGAGATGACCTATGCATCCAGAAAGATACATTTGCCTGAAGACGCTAAAAGAAAAGAGTCAGTACAGATCAGGGCGCATCACCTGGACACGAATCATCATGTAAACAATGGACAGTACGTTAAAATAGCTATGGACAGCCTTTCTGAAAAATGCCGGATAAAGCAGCTTAGGGCAGAATATAAAAAGCAGATGTTTTTAAATGATATTCTTGTGCCTTATGTTTCCGATACCCAGGATGGCAGGCATATTGTAATACTAAAGGATGAGGAAGAAAATATCTGCTGTATCGTGGAACTTCAGGAAGAAAGGAAATAAAAATGATTGAATTAGGGAAAATACAAGAGCTGACAATTGTAAAAAAAGTTGATTTTGGCGTATACCTTGCAGATACCAGTGAAGAAGAGATGCCAGAGCAAAAGGTACTTTTGCCGGGAAAAGAAGTGGCGCCGGATGCAAAGATTGGGGATCAGATAGAAGTATTTATCTATAGGGATTCCAAGGACCGTATCATAGCAACGACCAGAAAGCCAGAGCTTACTGTTGGGCAGACGACAGTGCTTAAAGTAAAGGAAACAGGGAAAATAGGTGCATTCCTTGAATGGGAACTAGAGAAAGATCTGCTTCTTCCTTTTAAAGAGCAGACTGTAAAGGTGGCTTCCGGGGAGGAATATCTGGTTGCATTATATATTGATAAAAGCGGTCGGTTATGTACAACAATGAAAGTATACCCTTATTTAAAAGCAGACAGCCCATACAAAAAGGACGATCAGGTAGAGGGAATTGTTTATGAGGTCAGTGAAAAGTATGGTATTTTCGTGGCAGTAGACGACTGTTATCAGGCTTTGATTCCAAAGAGAGAGCCGGCAGCAGGCATTAAGGTGGGGGATCGTGTAAAAGCGCGCGTCTTGGAAGTGTTAGGAGATGGGAAGCTGAATTTAAGTCTTCGGGAGAAAGCGTATATTCAGATGAGTAAAGACGCAGATAAAATATTGGATATGCTGAAAAAAGAGGGAGGAAAACTTTCGTTTAACGATAAGGCAGATCCAGAACTGATTCGGCAGAGAACCGGTATGAGTAAAAACGAATTTAAACGTGCGGTAGGCACTTTGTATAAACAAAGACTTATTATGATTGAACAAAATGGAATCAGAATGGTATAAGAAAGGGTTTAGGGGATTGAAGTGAAATGAATAGTAAAAAGGCAAATTGGGCATTTTTGATAACAATTATAGGATATATTGCTTTTTCCTATGCAATAGCAAATTTTTTCCCTTGGGTGGCAGACAGTCTTTTTTGGAGCAATCTTTTGGTTGAAATTGTGATGATACTGCCCATTTTGATTTTTATTCTCGGTTCCAAGGAAAGACCAATAGAATTTCTTGGCTTTCATAAAATAAAGATCGGATCAATATTTATGGTAGCTTTATTTACCCTTTTAAGTATGCCTTTGATTACATTGCTGAATGTTTTTTCACAAATATGGGTGGATAATGAGGTATCGCTGATGATAGATAATATGAATGTAGCACAAATGCCATTTTGGCTGTTATTTTTATCTTTAGCTATTATTGCACCAGTATTTGAAGAGACGATCTGCAGAGGGGCGTATTATCGTTCTTACAAAAAGTCAGGAAGCGCTTTTAAGGCGATGATGCTTTCCGCAGTTATTTTTGCAGTAATGCATATGAACTTTAATCAGGCTGCTTATGCGTTTGCAATAGGAATTTTGGCGGTACTTTTGGTAGAAGCAACAGGAAGCATCTGGTCTTCAATCATTTATCACGGATTGATTAATGGAAGCCAGGCTGTGATTATGTATGTTAATCTTCGTGCAGATTCGGAAATATATAAGGAATCTGCTGCTCTTCTAACAAGTAATTTTTTGATCTATGCAATTGGGATTTATCTTATACTAACAGCAATAACTCTGCCGCTTGCATGGGCGGTTCTTATATGGCTTTGCCAGCATGAAGGAAGACGCGGAGTGATGTCCCAGATTTGGAAGGAAAGAAAAGAAAAAAAGGATAAGATGATCACTGTGCCGTGTATAGTGGCTCTTATCCTTTGTATTGGTGTTATGACAGGTGCATTTATGTGGTTGATTGGTAAAATATTAACAACATTGTTTTTGTAAGGGTTGATGGTTATATTATTGCTTCATAAGCAAGATCACGGATTGTAGGATGAATTTCACTATAGACAGCAGGAAATCCCATAATGTGCTGTACATAAAAAATACTGATATGGTTGACAGGATCAACCAATGCATATGCTCCGGCAGCACCATCCCATCCAAATTCCCCCAAGGGTGACTTTGAAGCATTTTGATCAATTAATACTCGTACCCCCAACCCATAACCATATCCTTTTTTACCAGCTTTCTGAAAGTCTTTCAGCAATTGTCCTGTAGTATAGTTTGTGGAAAAAAGACGGATGGAATCTTCGGATAGAATCTGGTTCCCATTTTTGCCGATTCCGCCATTACATAAGGCATCTATAAAGTCGCTGTAAGCATTTACAGTACCGATTAGCCCGGCACCGCCGCTTTCATAATTTTCTGTTATTGTAAAGCTGTCGGCCTTGACAGGATCGGCTTGTCCAATTTTACCAGAGTTAAAATCAGCGGCATAAAGGGCGCAAAGTCTTTGTTTTAGGGTTTCATCTAATTTGAAATAGAGATCTGTGATTTCCAGAGGATTGAAAATATTTTCTTTCAAGTACTGGCTGAATTTTTTTTGTGAAATTACTTCTATAAGGGCAGCCAGCACATCATGAGCAAGGCTGTAGCTCCATCTTGTACCTGGTTCATAAATTAAAGGAGCCTTTGCAATGGCAGCCACTACTTCTTGAGTGGAGGCTGTATTATGACTTTTAACTTTTAAGTTTATAATAGCCTGGCTTGAGGTATCGTAGGATAAACCAGCAGTCATGGACATTAAATCTATGATACGAATAGGGGTATGGGCAAAATGGCATTGAGCAGTTTCGTCCGGCCATTTAACAGGAAATCGGCCAACAGGAAAATGATCTGCAATCCGCAGATTTGTAAATTCAGGAAGATATTTGCGCACCTCATCATATAGATCAAGTTTCTTTTTTTCCATCAATTGAAGGACTGCTGTCATGGTAATCACTTTTGTGGCGGAATAGAATCGATACAGATTCTTTTCAGTAACGGGTATTTGTCTCTGGTAATCAGAGCAGCCGATTTTGTGGCGGAAAACCGTATTGTGGTCTTTTGTAATTTTACAGTCTCCGCCGGGGACACCATAGGTTTCAGAAAGCGAGTCCAGATAAGCAGTTAGTTTGTCAAAATTCATAGTTTATTCATTCCTTTCTTTTTCCTGCTGACCAGCCGGTTTATCTAAAAAAGGATTGGGATTTTCCGATTTTAATTCAGCAGAATTTCCTGCCCCTTTTTTGTATCAAAGTATGTAATGGAATATTCTTTGGTATTAAAATCTGCATGCAGGGTAGTAGTGTATATTTCTTTTGTCCAAGTAATTACAAGTGTTGAATCCTTCTTAGATTCTCCTATGGTAATTTCTCCGTCAAAGGCGGGATAAGTATTCCTGAACCGCATGATTTTGAACATTTTTTGAAGCACGTTTTTTTTCAGCGCCGCATCAATTTCATCCGGTGTAAAAGTGTGACGGTTAATGCTGCGGGGTTCTTCGCCGCGTTTTAAGGCATCTATATCATTTTCACCTGCCAGCAGACCTACATAATATATTTGAGGAATGCCAGGGGTGTAAAATTGTACGATGCGGGCCAGAAGGTAAGCATCATCTTCACAACGCAGTGCAGAATAGTAAGTGCAGCCTAACTGATAGTACTGTGCTTTTTTATTACTTTTTTTGATCATGCTTGGGAATTTCATATATGGCTTGGCATCTTTTGTGATATCGTCTATATCTTCTCTTACGAAACTGATTTCATCATCAGTAAGCAGTCCCACTACATCCACAACCCCAATTCCATCATGAGTATCCAAAGTGGTAAATTGTTTTCTGGGGCAAATATTCAACCAATGGATGAGCCGGTCTGTGCGGCCGGTTTTTAAGCCATGAAGGAGAAGCATGGGAAGTGCAAAATCATAAACCCAGTAGCCTTTTTCCGCCATTTTCATTTGATACTTATAATTTTCATGGATTTCAGGAAGCATTTGTGTTCCGGTCTTTTTAAGTGGTTCCATACTGGTGTCCAATACCTGCCAGATTTCAGGCTCAACAAAAAAACAATTGGTGCCGGGGCGCTTGGAAGCATAAGCAAAAGCGTCAAAACGGATTAAAGGCACGTGAGCAGATAAGAGCCCTAAATTTCGTGCAAAATAGTCTTTTCCAGCCTGAGAAAATGGGTTGATATCAATTTGTTCCTCAAAGAATGTATTCCATAACCGAACTTTTTTCTTGTCGGCACGTGTAAATTCAATATAAGGAGGTTTGGCTTTCCGACGGTACAAAATGTCCAAGTCCTCCTGGGAGGGCCTGCCATCTGGCCAAAATTGATCCCAATGAATAAACATATCTTTAAAAGGAGAAGCATCACCGTTTTTCATATAGTCCTTAAACTCTTCACAGCGTATGGAAACATGGTTTACCATAAAATCAGCCATTAGATAATACTGGTCAGCCAGTGCATCAATATCATCCCAGGTGCCAAAGGCAGGATCGGGAGCATCATAATGGATTACGGCAAAGCCGCGGTCGCCGGAGGAGGGAAAAAAGGGAAGGATATGAATACCTCCAAAAAGACCAGGGAATTTTTGAGCCATTACTTGATTTAACTCTTTTAAATTTTTCCCTAAAGTGTCAGCATAGGTGATCAGCATACATTTATTTTCTATTTTTTTCATATAAAAAACTCTCCTTTTTCTATTTGCTGGGGGAATTTATCTATTCAAAGCGTAGCACCTAATTAGACAAGAAAACTATCATATTTCTGATTGAATATGTCATTTTTCTGTATATGCTTGTTTTCCTTAATTGATATAATGTAAAGAAATAAAAACGATAGAAAAAATGGGATTGGAATTAAAATGTGTTTTAGAAAGTGATTTATAGATACAGATGATTTTATAGATTCAGGCTGCCGGTTTAACCGGCAGCCTGATATTAAATTAACATATCAACGTTTCCACCAATATGAGGATTCACTGACAACTCCATAGACTGATTCATCATATTAATCATAGCAGCGCCTGATGATTCAGAACTTTCCAATGCTTTGTCTAATACAGCAATGCCTACGTCGTTCGTCAGTTTTACATTTGCTAAAGCTGTAGATAACTCGGGAATATTCATAAAATCACGCCTCCTTCATTAGTTATTAATTATATCATAACAGAACCTGTTTGTATAGGTTGTATATTCATAAAAAGTGGATAAAAATGGTAAAAGACATCAAAAATACACAAAAATGTTACAAATACAGGTAGATTTTTTTGTATATATATATTAAAATGAAAAGGAAGTTTGTCTGGGGGCAGAAATAAACACGAAAAAAATTGTTGAATTTGCATAAAATTTTTATGGGGTATAGAAGGAGAGGGTTATATGATTTCTAATCAGATATTACAAAATACAATTGAGGGGTTGAAATCTATCGCCAGGGTAGATTTTTGCGTTATGGATACCGACGGAAAGGAAGCGGCTTCTACATCAGACGAAATGTCACAATGTGGGGTGGAAGCGTCGGAATTTGCCAAATCTCCTGCTGATTCTCAGGAAATACAGGGGCACCAGTATTTTAAAATTTTTGATGAACAACAGTTGGAGTATGTATTGATTGCGGCTGGCATTGGCGAAGATGTATATATGGTGGGCAAAATGGCGGCATTTCAGATTCAAAACCTGCTGGTTGCCTATAAAGAGCGGTTTGATAAGGACAACTTTATTAAAAATCTTTTGCTTGATAATCTGCTTTTAATTGATATTTACAGCCGGGCAAAAAAGCTTCATATCCAGACAGATGTTAAGAGAGTTGTCATGATTATTGAAACGGATAATGGGAAAGACAGCAATGTACTGGAGACAATGAGAACTTTCTTTGGAAGTAATAACAAGGACTTTATTACTGCGGTAGACGAAAATAATGTGATTGTTGTTAAGGATTTATCTGAAGGCGATAATCAGAAGGAAATTGAGAAAGCGGCTAAAGGTATGGAAGCATTTCTTCTGAAAGAGGGAATGGGTGGAATCCATATTGCATATGGTACGGTAGTCAAAGAAATTAAAGAAGTCAGCCGTTCCTATAAAGAAGCAAAGATGGCTATGGACGTAGGAAAAATCTTTTTTGATGAGAGGAATATTATTGCGTACAGTGAACTTGGAATTGGGCGTTTGATCTATCAGCTTCCTATTCCTTTATGTAAAATGTTTATCAAAGAAATTTTCGGGGGCAAGAGTCCTGATGAGTTTGATGAAGAAACGCTTACTACAATCAACAAATTTTTCGAAAACAGCCTAAATGTGTCAGAAACTTCCAGACAGTTGTTTATTCACAGAAATACTCTGGTCTATCGTCTGGATAAGCTGCAGAAAAGCACTAGGCTGGACATTCGTGTTTTTGAGGATGCAATCACCTTCAGAATTGCACTTATGGTAGTAAAATACATGAATTATATGGAAAATATGGAGTATTGAAAGGCAGCAGAAAAATTAGAAATAAGGTACAGGTGGTGGAATATTTTGGCTAAAAGTGAAGTAAAAAGTAAGAGAAGAAGAACGCAGTCGTCAGCACATGGCGAGATCATTACTCTTAATAATGTGAGTAAAGCTTATGCAACAGGTGCACCAGCATTAAATGGTGTAGATCTACATATTCAAAAGGGAGAATTTGTATTTATTGTGGGAGACAGCGGTTCCGGCAAGTCGACTATGATAAAGCTTTTGCTTCGGGAACTGGTGCCTACTTCAGGCGATATTAATGTGATGGGGTATGATCTGGTAAGAATCCGTCATAGGAAGATACCAAAGTTTAGGAGAAATCTTGGCATTGTTTTTCAGGATTTCCGGCTGCTCAAGGACAGAAATGTATATGAAAATGTGGCTTTTGCACAAAGGATTGTCCAGGTATCCAATAAGGAGATTAAGCGGAATGTTCCAAGTATACTGGCTACTGTAGGACTGGCGGGCAAATATAAGGCAAAGCCAAGGCAGCTATCGGGAGGAGAACAGCAGAGAGTTGCCATTGCCAGAGCACTGGTGAACCGTCCCAGCATATTACTTGCAGATGAGCCTACCGGTAATCTTGATCCTAAAAATTCATGGGAAATTATGAAGCTTTTAGAGCAGATCAACGAAAATGGAACCACAGTGCTGGTAGTAACTCACAATCGTGAAATTGTTAACGCAATGCAAAAGAGAGTTGTTACAATGAAGAAAGGCGTCATTGTCAGCGACGAAGAAAAGGGTGGCTATATCGATGAGGATTAGTACGTTTTTTTATACAATCAAGCAGGGATTAATTAATATTTTCAGAAACAAGTGGTTTTCACTGGCATCGATTGCAACAATTGGTGCCTGCCTGTTTTTGTTTGGAGTTTTTTATGCCATTCTTACCAATTTTCAATATATTGTAAAAACGGCCCAGGAAGGGGTATCTGTCACAATATTTTTTGATGAAGGGCTTAGTCAGGAAAGAATAGAAGAAATAGGCGCATTGATTGATAAGCGCCCTGAAGTATCCAAAAAAGAATTTATTTCTGCGGATGAAGCATGGGAAAGCTTTAAGGAAGATTACCTTGGGGAATATGCAGACGGTTTTACGGAGAACCCTCTGGCTGATTCTGCCAATTTTCAAATTTATCTAAGTGACGTATCTTTGCAGCCAGCATTGGTTACTTATTTGGAGGGATTAGAGGGAGTAAGAACTGTAAACAGATCTGAAATTACAGCTTCCACATTGACAGGAATTAATGCGCTGATTGCGTATATTTCAGTGGGAATCATTGCAATTTTGTTTGCAGTATCCATTTTCCTGATTAGTAATACGGTAACCATTGGTATTTCAGTACGTAAGGAAGAGATCACGATTATGAAATACATTGGAGCCACAGACTTTTTTGTCCGTTCTCCCTTTGTGATCGAGGGTATGTTAATTGGAGTAATTGGTGCACTGATTCCGATTGGGGTAATATATGTTCTCTATAATAAAGTTATCGAATATATTATGGTAAAATTTGCGACTCTTTCACAGTTATTGTCCTTTGTTCCCGTTGAAGTGATTTTTGGAAAGCTGCTGCCCATATCAGTAATTATGGGCGTAGGCATTGGTTTCCTTGGAAGTATCACAACCGTTAGAAAGCATTTGAGAGTATAGTGAATTGTTTAATGCAGATTACAGGCCGATTAGCGGTTTTCAGAGGTATGATAGATGAAACAATGGAAAAGAGTACTTTGTGTGATCTTATGCTTTTTAATTATTTTTGGTATTGCGGGGAGATATGAGACAACTGCCCATGCCAGTGAATTGACAAATGAGAGCATAAGGCAAAAGGAACAGGAAATCAGTAAGGCAAGAGAAGAAAAAAAGGCATTGCAGAATGGCCTTACAGATGTAAAAGAATTAAAAAAAGAGCTGGAAGCATCCAAAGAAAATCTGACCAATTATGTTACGCAGCTAGATGCACAGCTTGTTGAGATTCAGGCAAAAATTAATAATCTGAAAGAAATGATCCTGACAAAAGAGGAAGAAATCAGTGCAAAAACGGTTGAACTGGAGGAAGCCCTTTTGGTGCAGCAGACACAATATGAGGCAATGAAATCCCGGATCAAGTTTATGTATGAGAAAGGTGATATGCTGTATCTGGAGTTGGTTTTTGCGGCAGAAAGTTTTGGCGATATGTTGAACAAGGCCGAATATATAGAAATGCTTTCTGCATATGACCGCAAGATGTTGGATGAATATGTGGCTTATGCGGAATATGTGGCTTTATGCAAGGAAGGGCTGGAAGAGGAAAAGGCTGTTTTAGATGAGGCAAAAGCAGCAGTAGAAGAGGAAGAACGATCTTTAAATGATTTAATATCAACTAAGGAACAGGAAGTATACAAAGTAACAGAGGATATTAAAAGCAAGGAGAGTGCAATTCAGGAGTATCAGGCGGAGATTGCATCCCAAAATGAAACCATTGCAGCGCTGGAAGCGGCTGTTGCAGAGGAGAGAAAACGACTGGCGGCGGAACAGGGCAGGAAATATGACGGAGGCGTTTTTACCTGGCCGGCTCCCTCTTATACCAGAATTTCCGATGAATATGGAAATCGTATGCACCCTACTCTGGGCATTGAAAGATTCCATAATGGCATTGATATGGCGGCACCGGGAGGAAGTGCAATTTTAGCAGCTTATGACGGAACGGTAGTGGCAGCGGCTTACAGCAGCAGCATGGGAAACTATATTATGATAGATCATGGAGACAGCCTTTATACGATTTATATGCATGCTTCCGCACTATATGTTTCAAAAGGCGCTGAGGTGTCAAAGGGACAGACGATTGCTGCAGTGGGAAGTACAGGACGTTCGACAGGGAATCACCTGCATTTTAGTGTACGCTTGAATGGTAATTATGTAAATCCCCGGAATTATCTGGGAGGCTAAAGGGAATTTTTGTTGGAAATGGAGAGATTTAGGTGGATAAATTAGAAGAGGCAGAAAACAGACTGCAGACAGGAGAAATAGCACAAGGCGATCAAAAGAAGAAAACAAGGGATTTTCGGAATGGTATTATTGTAGGGGTGTTGACAACTGCACTTATTTTAATAGGCGCCTATGCAGGAAAAACGGCCTATCAGATTGCTAAGATAAAAGGAGCTGCTGCGGAGGCAGCTTCGGAAAGTGTAGTCAACACTGAAACGATCCAAAAGATAGAGCTGCTGGAATCAGTAATAGATGAAGCTTATTATTATGATGATAAGGTTTCCATAGACAATCTTCAAGAAGGTGTATATAAAGGTCTGGTTGCCGCGTTGGGAGATCCCTATTCTGAATATTATACAAAAGAAGAGTTGGAAGAGGTTGTAAACAGCAATAAAGGAGTTTCTTACGGGATCGGTGCCTATATTTCGCTGAATAAGCAGTGGAATATGGCAATGATTAATAATGTGATGGAGGAGTCTCCGGCACAGGAAGCAGGCCTTCAGGCAGGAGATGTGATCATTGAGGTAGATGGAGAATCTACCCAGGGAATGAGTGTTTCGCAGGTGGTAAGTCTTGTCAAGGGAAGGGAAGGAACTACAGTCCGCTTGACAATTTACAGAGAGGGAGAAACTGACTACTTGGAGATAGATGCAGTCAGGGGTAAATTAATTGAAGCAACTACGGTAAACAGCGGTATGCTGGAAGGAACTGATCATATTGGTTATGTGCATATTATTGAATTTGATGGAGTGACAGTTGACCAGTATACAGAAGCGATGGCAGTTTTGAAAGAAGAAGGGATGAAAGCGCTGGTTCTTGACCTTCGCAGCAATCCCGGCGGAGATGTAAATGCAGTAGTTGAAATTGCAAGAAAGATACTGCCAAAAGGAATGATCGTATATACAGAGGATAAATACGGCAATCGTAAGGAATATACCTGTGACGGAGACAAGGAATTTGATTTGCCGCTGGCGGTGCTTGTAAATGATTATTCAGCAAGCGCGTCAGAAATTCTTGCGGGTGCTATTCAGGATTATAAAAAGGGTACGTTAATTGGAACAACTACTTATGGAAAGGGAATCGTTCAGCAGATTCAGAGATTAGAAGACGGTACTGCAATCAAGCTTACGATCAGCGCATATTACACACCTTTGGGAAGGAACATACATGGAATAGGTATTACACCTGACATTGAACTGGAATATGACTATGATGCCTATCAGACAGAGGGCAAGGATAATCAGGTGGAAAAAGCAATAGAGATTTTGGAAGAACAAATGAAATAGGATTAAAGAAGTAAAAGAAATATATGCTAAAAAGGTACAGAGCAGAGCTTAAAATTTGCGCTGTACCTTTTTACATTAAGTAAATGAATTTGATATGGTTTTCTTTCCTGTGCTGTAACAGCACAGAGATTTTCTGCAGACTGGAAAATATTTATCTAACAATTAAAAAGAACAAATGTTCTGAAAACACTATACAAATTTAAATTGGTATGCTATAATCAAATCTGCTTTTGTATTGTCAGTAAAACAAGAAGTTATGGAGGTGAACTGCTGTTATGGAATTTAAATTACATTCAGAATATAAACCTACCGGCGACCAGCCGCAGGCCATTGCAGAACTGGTGAAGGGGTTTAAAGCAGGGAACCAGTTTCAGACATTGCTTGGCGTTACTGGTTCGGGCAAGACTTTTACTATGGCCAACGTAATTGCCGCATTGAATAAGCCTACACTGGTAATTGCCCATAATAAAACGCTGGCAGGCCAGCTTTACGGGGAATTTAAGGAGTTTTTTCCGGAAAATGCAGTGGAGTATTTTGTGTCCTATTATGATTACTATCAGCCGGAGGCTTATGTGCCCTCGTCGGATACGTATATTGCTAAAGACTCATCGGTAAATGATGAAATTGATAAGCTGCGGCTGTCAGCAACAGCTTCTTTGTCTGAACGCAGGGATGTGGTGGTAGTTGCCAGTGTGTCTTGTATTTATGGATTGGGCAGTCCTGATGATTATCAGGAAATGATTGTTTCCCTTCGTCCGGGAATGACCAAGGACAGAGATCAGGTGATCCGGGAATTGATTGATATTCAATATGATAGAAATGATATGGATCTGAACAGAGGGTGTTTTCGTGTAAGAGGCGATGTGGTAGAGGTATATCCGGCAGAAGGTGGAGACTATCTGATCAGAATTGAGTTTTTTGGGGATGAGATTGACAGGATTGCACAGACAGATCCTCTGACTGGACAGGTTCATGCGACTTTAGAGCATATAGCAATATTTCCGGCATCCCATTATGTGGTGCCACAGGAGAAAATTAACGAGGCTTGCAAAAATATTGAAGTGGAACTGGAAGAGAGGGTGCGGTTTTTTAAGAGCGAGGACAAGCTTTTAGAGGCACAGAGGATTTCTGAAAGAACAAATTTTGATATTGAAATGTTAAGGGAAACAGGATTCTGCTCCGGAATTGAAAATTATTCCAGACACCTTGCCGGGATGCCGGCTGGCTCCATGCCTCATACACTGATGGACTTTTTTGGAGATGATTATCTGATTATTATTGATGAATCACATATAACGATCCCACAGATTGGGGCAATGTACACCGGAGACCGCTCCCGTAAGACAACACTGGTGGATTATGGATTCAGGCTTCCTTCAGCACTGGATAACCGCCCTTTGTGCTTTGCAGAATTTGAACAGCATATTGACCAGATGATGTTTGTATCTGCAACTCCCTCCAAGTATGAAAAGGAGCATGAGTTGTTCCGCACAGAGCAAATCATTCGTCCCACAGGGCTTCTCGATCCGGAGATATCGGTGCGTCCAGTAGAAGGGCAGATTGATGATCTGGTTTCAGAAATAAATAAAGAAACGGAAAAACATAATAAGGTTTTAGTTACTACTCTTACAAAACGAATGGCTGAGGATCTTACTTCCTACATGAATGATGTAGGAATCAGAGTAAAATACCTTCATTCGGATATAGATACATTAGAGAGGGCGGAAATTATCCGGGATATGCGTCTGGATGTATTTGATGTGCTGGTAGGAATTAATCTGTTGCGTGAAGGACTGGATATACCGGAAATTTCCTTAGTGGCAATATTGGATGCGGATAAGGAAGGTTTTTTAAGATCGGAAACTTCTTTGATCCAGACCATCGGGCGCGCTGCCAGAAATGTAGAGGGGCATGTGATTATGTATGCAGATAACATCACGGATTCCATGCAGGCGGCCATTGATGAGACCAACAGAAGACGCAGCATTCAGCAGCAATATAATGAAGAGCATAATATTACGCCTCAATCCATTAAAAAGGCGGTTCGTGACCTGATTAGTATTTCCAAAGTGATTGCAAAAGAAGAGCTCCGCTTTGAGAAAGATCCTGAATCTATGAACCGTAAGGAACTGGAGAAACTGATAGGGCAGATTGAAAAGCAGATGAAAAAAGCCGCTGCTGATCTTAACTTTGAAGCCGCAGCACAGCTTAGAGACAAAATGGTAGAATTAAAAGTCAAGCTGAAAGAACTTGATGATGAGAAACAGGAGTGAAATAATACGAAAGGCATGGTTATTGTTAGATGAAATTATCAGATCAACATGTAGAAACACCTAAAATGCGCCCAAGAGAATATATTAAAATCCGAGGCGCCAATGAACATAATTTAAAGGATTTAAATGTAGATATTCCCAGAAATGAACTGGTAGTGCTTACAGGTCTTTCTGGTTCAGGCAAATCTTCTCTTGCCTTTGACACGATTTATGCAGAAGGGCAGAGAAGATATATGGAATCCCTTTCCTCTTATGCAAGGCAGTTCCTTGGCCAGATGGAAAAGCCTAATGTTGAGAAAATAGAAGGTCTTTCACCGGCTATTTCCATTGACCAGAAATCCACAAACAGAAATCCCCGTTCTACAGTAGGAACTGTAACAGAAATTTATGATTATTTCCGGCTTTTATATGCAAGAATCGGTATTCCCCACTGTCCCAAATGTGGGAAAGAAATCAAAAAGCAAAGTGTTGATCAGATGGTGGATCAGATCATGGAGCTGCCAGAGGGAACCAGAATACAATTGCTGGCGCCTGTTGTCCGGGGAAGAAAGGGAGAACATGCAAAGGTTTTCGAACGTGCGAAACGGAGTGGGTATGTCCGGGTGCGAGTAGACGGCAATCTTTATGAACTGACAGAGGAAATCAAGCTGGATAAAAATATCAAACATAGTATAGAGATTGTGGTTGACAGATTGGTGATCAAAGAAGGGATCGTAAGGAGGCTTACAGATTCTGTGGAAAGTGTACTGGCACTTGCGGAAGGTTCTCTCATGGTTGACGTGATTGATGGAGAAACCATTAATTTCAGCCAGAGCTTTGCCTGCCCGGATTGTGGAATCAGCATTAGTGAAATTGAGCCAAGAAGCTTTTCTTTTAATAATCCATTTGGGGCGTGTCCGGTGTGTTATGGATTAGGTTATAAAATGGAATTTGATCCGGAGCTTATGATTCCTGACCGGACACTGAGTATTAATGAAGGAGCTATTCAGGTAATGGGGTGGCAGTCCAGCAGTGATCCGGGAAGCTTTACCAATGCCCTGCTGTGTGCATTGTCAAAAGAATATAAATTCAGTCTGGATACGCCGGTGGAAGATTTGCCGGAGGATATATTTTATATGCTGATTCACGGAACCGGAGGGAAAGAGGTCAAAGTTCACTATAAAGGTCAGAGGGGAGAAGGTGTGTACCCTGTTGCCTTCGAAGGGCTGATAAAAAATATGGAGCGCAAATATAGAGAAACTGGTTCCGATATCATGAAGCAGGAGTATGAAACCTTTATGCGGATTACGCCTTGTAAAGAATGTGATGGTATGAGACTGAAAAAAGAATCTCTGGCAGTGACAGTCTGTGATAAGAATATTTATGAAATTACTTCTATGTCTATTCGGAATTTATACGCTTTTCTTAAGGATATGAAGCTTAGCAGCCAGCAGCAGATGATTGGCAGACAGGTACTGAAAGAAATTCATGCCAGAGTAGGATTTTTGGTGGATGTGGGGCTGGAATATTTGTCTTTATCAAGGGCAACCGGCACCTTGTCTGGCGGTGAAGCGCAGAGGATTCGATTGGCTACTCAGATTGGCTCTGGTTTGGTTGGAGTTTGTTATATATTAGATGAGCCAAGTATCGGGCTTCATCAGAAGGACAATGATAAGTTGTTGAATACGTTGAAAAACTTACGTGATTTGGGCAATACATTGATTGTTGTAGAACATGATGAAGATACCATGCTGGAGGCTGATCATGTGGTAGATATTGGTCCCGGCGCCGGCTCTCATGGTGGAAAAGTGGTAGCCCAGGGAACTGCCCAGGAGATTATGGAAATAGAAGATTCCATTACAGGCCAGTACTTAAGCGGGAGGATGCAGGTTCCCATACCGGAGGAAAGAAGAAAGCCGAAAGGCTGGCTTACGATCACAGGGGCACAGGAAAATAACCTGAAAAATATTTCCGTGGATATTCCTATAGGAGTCTTTACCTGTGTAACCGGTGTTTCCGGTTCCGGGAAAAGTTCTCTGGTTAATGAAATACTGTATAAACGTCTTGCAAGAGATTTGAATCGGGCAAGAACGATTCCCGGAAAACACAAGAATATTACTGGTATTAAGAAGTTGGATAAGGTTATAAATATTGATCAGTCTCCCATTGGACGTACTCCCCGGTCTAACCCTGCAACTTATACGGGAGTTTTTGATCTGATCAGAGATTTGTTTGCAGGAACGCCGGATGCCAAGGCAAAGGGATATAAAAAAGGACGCTTTAGCTTTAATGTTAAGGGAGGAAGATGTGAAGCCTGCGGTGGAGACGGAATTATTAAAATAGAAATGCACTTTCTGCCGGATGTATATGTGCCCTGTGAGGTATGTGGAGGAAAACGTTACAATAGAGAAACTTTAGAGGTTAAATACAAAGGAAAGAATATTTATGATGTGCTGGATATGACGGTGGAAGAAGCAGTTCCATTTTTTGAAAATCTGCCTTCCATCCGTAGGAAAATAGAAACATTAAATGACGTAGGGCTTTCTTATGTAAAGCTGGGACAGCCTTCCACCACATTATCCGGTGGTGAGGCGCAGCGGATTAAGCTGGCAACAGAACTTAGCAAGCGCAGCACAGGAAATACCATTTATATTTTAGATGAGCCGACTACAGGACTTCACTTTGCCGATGTGCATAAGCTGGTTGAAATCTTAAACAGGATTGCAGACGGGGGAAATACCATTGTAGTGATTGAGCATAATCTGGATGTGATTAAAACAGCAGACTATATCATTGATATGGGGCCTGAAGGCGGTGACAGAGGGGGACAGGTGGTAACCTGCGGTACACCGGAAGAGGTTGCTGAATGTGCCGATTCTTATACGGGGCAATATATTAAAAAAATGTTGAAAAAGTATAAAGATAATTTGGAAAAGTACCGATAAATGAATTAAAGCATGGATGCGGCAATAAAACGGATGGAACCGTTTTATTGTTTGTGTCCATTTTTATTAATTTTTTGTGAAATTACTTTGAAAATGTTTTTCTATGGGTTATAATAACTCTATATGCGTCTGATTATTGAAATTTTTAATAGATAACTCATAGAAAGGGGTACAAAGTAATGCAGTACACAGACATTGGAATTGATTTAGGAACCGCGAGCATACTGGTTTACATCAGAGGGAGGGGAGTAGTCCTTAAGGAGCCTTCAGTTGTAGCTTTTGATAGAGATACGAACAGAATTAAAGCAATTGGCGAGGATGCCAGATTAATGCTGGGAAGAACACCAGGGAATATTGTTGCAGTGCGGCCTTTACGCCAAGGGGTTATTTCGGATTACAGGGTAACGGAACAAATGATGAAGTATTTTATTCAAAAAGCGTTAGGCAAGCGGACTTTTAGAAAACCCAGAATTGCGGTCTGTGTACCCAGCGGTGTAACAGAAGTAGAAAAAAAGGCTGTTGAAGATGCAACGCTTCAGGCAGGGGCAAGAGAGGTTTCTATTATTGAAGAACCTATTGCGGCCGCCATTGGTGCAGGAATTGATATTTCTAAACCCTGTGGCAATATGATCGTAGATATTGGAGGAGGAACTTCTGACATTGCTGTCATATCATTGGGCGGAACAGTTGTAAGCGCTTCCATTAAAATTGCAGGAGATGATTTTGATGAGGCCCTTGTAAGATATATGCGTAAGAAGCATAATCTGCTGATTGGTGAAAGAACAGCAGAGGACATCAAAATAAAAATAGGATCTGCTTTTAAGCGTGTGGAAGTAGATTATATGGATGTAAGGGGACGGAATCTGGTTACAGGACTTCCCAAAACAATAAAGGTATCTTCTGAAGAAACAGAAGAGGCGCTTAAGGAAACTACAGCACAGATCATCGAGACGATTCACAGTGTGCTTGAGAAAACGCCTCCGGAATTAGCGGCGGATATTGCAGACAGGGGAATTGTCCTGACGGGAGGTGGAAGCCTTCTTCGGGGACTTGAAGACTTGATTGCTGAAAAAACTGGAATTAATACTATGACTGCGGAAGATCCAATGACTGCAGTTGCTATTGGTACAGGAAAATATGTAGAATTTCTTGCTGGTTATAAAGAAGATTAAAGCAGATCAGGGAAACTGCTTTTAGGGGAAAGGATAAGGGTGCTTTATGGTTAAAGGGTTGTATAGTGCCTACACAGGCATGATTCATCAGCAGCATAGAATGGATGTGCTTACAAATAATCTTGCGAATGCGGATACTACTGGATTTAAGAAGGAAGGAGCTACCAGCCAGTCTTTTGATTCCATTCTTGCATATAAGATTAAGGACACTTCTGATGGTTTTCATACTTCAAGAAGGATTGGAGTAAATAATCCCGGAGTCAAGATTGGGGAAGGTTATACGGATTTTTCTCAGGGGCCTCTTAAGACTACAGGAAATACTTTTGATCTGGCACTTACAGATTCAGGTTTTTTTGCTGTGGAGTTTACCAACAAGGCAGGAGAAACTTCCATTAAGTATACCAGAGATGGTGATTTTGCGCTGACGCAGGATGGCAGGCTTGTTACCAGGGATGGTGATAGTGTTCTGGATGAAAATGGCTCTCCGATAGAAATTGATCCATTGGATACAACTGTGATCAATACCCAGGGTGAAATTATTCAAAATGGAAGAGTAGTTGCAACAATTCAAGTAACTGATTTTGAAGATTATAATTATTTGGAAAGATATGGCGAAAATTATTTTCAACCAATAGAAGGAGCAGAGGAAACCCAGGCACAGGCACAGGTTTACTCAGGATACTTAGAGGCAGCCAATATGTCAGTGGTAACGGAAATGGTCAATATGATTGAGGTTTCCCGTGCTTATGAAAGCAATCAAAAGGTGATTACCACCTATGACAGTACACTTGATATTGCAGCAAATCAGCTTGGTAAAATTTAAGGAGACAGGATATGGTTAGAAGTTTATGGTCCGCAGCGACAGGTATGAATGCACAGCAAACAAATGTAGATACGATTGCTAATAATCTGGCTAACGTCAATACAGTGGGTTATAAATCCCAGGTAGCGCAGTTTAAGTCGCTGCTTTATCAGACATTACAGACAGCTACAACATCAGCAAATGGAGAAGCTAAGCCTACAAGTTCACAGGTAGGTCTTGGTGTTAGGAATTCTTCCATAGATTCTATTTTTAGACAGGGGAGCCTTTTAGCTTCTGAAAGCACTACTTCATTTGCCATTGAAGGAGATGGATTCTTTGCTGTTCGGGGTGAAGATGGAAATACATATTATACAAGGAACGGAGATTTTACATGGGCGACTAATGGTGGAAGAGGTATGATGCTGACAGATCAGGATGGCCGGCCTGTATTAAACTCCAGAGGAGCAGTTATTACCCTCCCTTCAAATTATGTTACTAATAAGGTTACAATTACCGGAGACGGCCAGGTCTGCTATCCTGATGCTAATAACAACCCTCAGCCAATTAATGGAATGGCGATAGGCTTGTATCAGTTTAATAATCCTGGAGGACTTGAGAGACAGGGAAATACTCTGTGGGCAGCAACAGAAGCCAGTGGAACTGTTTTGAACGAAGCTACTAACAGAAATCTAACCAGAAGCAAGGTAGTGCAGGGGTATCTGGAAGGTTCCGGCGTACAGGTGGCAGATGAAATGGTTAATTTGATTGTTGCACAGCGCGCTTATGAAATGAACTCGAAAGCAATTACTACTTCAGATGAAATGATGCAGACAGCAAACAATCTGAAGCGCTAATAGATGGCAATTTATTGTTTGAGGTGCCGCTGACGGAAGAAAGGGATATGGTATTGATATGGAATTTGGTGGAATTTCATCTGCATATACAGATTATGTACAGAGTCAAAATACAGCAGAATCAAAGTTAAGGCAGGAAATTACAGGTACAGATTATTCTAAAGCTACAGATGATGAGCTTTTAAGTGCCTGTAAACAATTTGAGGCTTATTTTCTGGAGCAGGTATTTAAGGGAATGCAAAAGACAGTAGACTGTATAAAAACAGAAGAAAGCAGCAGTTCAGGCAGTGGTCTGGTAGATTATTTTAAGGACAGTGCGATTCAGGAACTGGCTGCCACTTCTACAGAAACGCAGGGGTTAGGTCTTGCACAAATGTTATATGAACAAATGAAACGGAATTATGGCTTATAATTTGAAGCTATATATGGTATAGGGGGCTGCTGAAATGAAACGGGTCGACGTTTTGTTTGGCAGCTTTTTTACAGGAGGATTTTTCTTGGAAACAGTCACAGGTTGCGTAGATCATGTTATTTTTCAGAATAAGGAGAATGGATATGCGGTAGTGTCGCTGGAGTATGAAGGGGAAGAACTGATTTGCGTAGGTAATTTTCGCTCTGTAGAAGCAGGGGAAACATTAGAATTAAAGGGAAATTTTGTGGAACATCCGGTTTATGGGCATCAACTGAAGGTGGAAAGCTGTCAGGTGGTGATGCCGAAGGATGAGATTTCCATGCAGCATTATTTGGGCTCAGGTGCAATTAAGGGAGTCGGGGAAGCACTGGCGGCAAGAATTGTCAGAAAATTTGGAAAGGATACCTTCAGAATCATAGAAGAAGAACCGGAGCGTCTGGCTGAAATTAAGGGAATCAGCGAACGAATGGCAAGGGAAATAGCACTTCAAGCGATGGAAAAAAAGGACATGAGAGAAGCCTTTGTTTTTTTGCAGAAATATGGTATTTCCAATACGCTGGCGGTGAAGATTTATAACAAGTATGGCATGGAACTTTATGGGATTATGAAAGAAAACCCATACAGACTGGCGGAAGATATTGAGGGCGTTGGATTTAGAATTGCAGATGAAATTGCCTCCAGAATAGGAATTCATACAGATTCTGATTATCGGATACGCAGCGGCATTCTTTATGTTCTTCTGCAGGCATCTGCCGAGGGACACATGTACCTTCCATCTGAGATTCTTAAAGCAAGAGCGGAAGAAATTTTAGGAGTAAATACAGAGCTGATTACGCCCCATCTTGCCAATCTGGCTATGGATAAAAAAATTGTAGTTAAAGTGAAAGAAAAAGAACAGAGAGTCTACGCACTTTCCAGTTATTATGTAGAGCTGAACTGTGCAAGAATGCTTCATGACCTGGATGTGTCTATGGAAGAAGAATTGCTCCCCGCAGAAGAGGAGAAGGTGCGGACAATGCTCAGAAGTTTAGAAAAAGAGCAGGGAATTGCGCTTGATGAATTACAAAAACAGGCTGTCTTTCAAAGCGTTAAATCTGGTCTTATGATTTTATCAGGAGGACCAGGGACAGGAAAAACAACTACTATTAACACCATTATCCGCTATTTTGAAGGGGAAGGGATGGATATTCTGCTGGCAGCGCCTACAGGAAGAGCGGCAAAACGAATGACAGAGGCCACCGGATATGAGGCACGTACAATACATAGACTTTTGGAGATCAATGGGGCTGTGGAGGAAGGAAGACGTGCACAGTTTGAGAGAAATGCGGAAAATCCTCTTGAGGCTGATGTAGTTATCATTGATGAGATGTCTATGGTGGATATTTATTTATTTAAAGCTCTTTTGGAAGCTATCAGTGTGGGAACCCGCCTGATTATGGTAGGAGATGTGGATCAATTGCCAAGTGTGGGGCCGGGGCAGGTTTTACAGGATCTGATAGAAAGCAGAACTTTTCCAGTGATCATGTTGAAAAGAATATTTAGGCAGGCGGGGGAAAGTGACATTATAGTAAATGCGCATAAGATCAATCGGGGAGAGAAAATTGAGCTTGATAATAAAAGTAAAGATTTTTTCTTTTTGGAGAGGGCAGATGTAAACGTAATATACAAGCATATGATACAGTTGATACGTGAAAAACTTCCTTCTTATGTGAACGCTGCATCATATGATATTCAGGTACTTACGCCTATGAGAAAGGGAAATCTGGGAGCAGCAGCTTTAAATAGTATTCTTCAAAAGTACTTAAATCCGCCTTCAGCACAAAAAAAAGAATACGAATCAGGAGAACGTCTTTTCAGAGAGGGGGATAAGGTAATGCAGATCAAAAATAATTATCAGATTCCCTGGGAGATCGTGAGCAGATACGGTATAGCTATAGACAAAGGAATGGGTGTTTTTAATGGAGATATGGGAATTGTTCGGGAAATTGATCATACTGCCCAGATCCTTACAGTAGAATATGATGAGCAAAAAAGAATCGAATACCCTTTTTCGGGGCTGGACGAGATAGAACTTGCTTATGCTGTAACGATACATAAATCGCAGGGGAGCGAATATCCGGCAGTAATTCTTCCTGTTTTATCTGGTCCAAGAATGCTTTTTAACAGAAATCTTCTATATACAGCAGTAACACGTGCAAGAAAATGCGTCACTATCTTGGGAAGCAGACAGACGGTACAGGAAATGATAAAAAATGAAAAACAGCATGAGCGTTATACCAGTTTGTGCGACAGAATAAGAGAGATCAAGGAAACGGAGGCTGAATGGGCGTAAAGGAAACTTTGTTGAATCTGCTATATCCTGCAAGATGTGTGGTATGCGATGAAATAACAGGAACAGGCTGTGCAGGGGAAACTATATGTAAAAAATGCAGAGAAAAAATCGTATATATCAGAGAACCCTTTTGCATGAAATGTGGAAAACAGCTTAGTAAAACAGAACAGGAGTACTGCAGTGACTGTCAGAAAAAGAAACATGCTTATATACAGGGGACTGCATTATACGATTATGGAAGCATGGCAGATTCTGTTTTCCGGTTTAAATATATGGGAAGAGTGGAATATGCAAGATTTTATGGAAGGGAATTATACAAAGAAAAGGCCTGCTGGCTCGCTATGATCAATCCGGATGCATTAGTTCCCGTGCCTATTCATCCGTCCAGAAAACGAAAGAGAGGGTATAATCAAGCGGAATTGATAGCAAGAGAATTAGCAAGGTGCTCAGGCATTCCTGTGAACACCCGGCTGATACGAAGAATAGGCAGGACCAGTCCTTTAAAAAACCTTAATCAATTAGAAAGGGAGAAAAATTTGAAAAGGGCTTTTAAAATATACAAAAATGATGTAAAATTAAGTACGATTGTTATTATAGATGATATTTATACTACGGGCAGCACTATTGATGCCATGACAGGAATTTTGCATAAAGCTGGCATTCCAAATGTATATTTTATGGCATTGACAATTGGCAGGGGGATTTAGTAAAAGAAATGCAGGAGGTATAATTATGAATGCACGTAATTGTAAAAAATGCGGCAGATTGTTTAATTACGTTATGGGGCCGGTTATTTGTCCTAGATGTAAAGAAAATCAGGAAGCTAAGTTTAATGAAGTAAAAGAGTATGTTCGTGAACATCATGGAGCTGATATTTCAGAGGTTTCAGAGGCATGTGATGTAGAGCATAATCAGATTCGTCAGTGGATCAGAGAAGAAAGGCTGGAGTTTGCAGATGATTCACCGATTAGAATTGCCTGTGAAGGTTGTGGAGCCATGATCAGATCAGGCCGCTTTTGCGAAAAATGTAAAGCAGATATGGCCAGTGGGTTTAAGCATGCAGCGGGACTGGATAAACCGAAGCAGCCAACACCTCAGCCTGCACCTCGTAAAAGTGAACGCGATAAGATGCGTTTTCTGTAATTCTTACGGGATGAGACGCATTGCTATGTACATGGAAAGAAAAGGTTTTTAAAAATATGATGAATGAAGAAAAGGTCATCCTTATGACCAGACTGGCCTCTTATGAGTCGAATGAAGGTAAAAAGGATATTTCTATCGTCAATTATTTTAAGAGCGATTATATCGGATTTCAGATTTTAAAGTCAGTGATTGCTGCAACAATTTCTTTTTTTGCATTATTTGGAGTATATGTTTTTTATAATTTTGAGGAGTTGATGCAGAATATTTATAAGATGGATCTGCTGGGCTTTGGAAAAGATGTTATAACATTATATTTATGTGTAGTAGGTGCATACGGCGTTATTACTTATGTGCTTTTCACATACAAATATAACAAAGCAAAAAAGAATTTAAGAAATTATTATGTCAATCTTAAAAAACTGGCAGGCATGTATGATAAATAATGAGGAAGACCATATGATAACCTTACTTGTTGTAAAACAGTATATTAAAACTTTTATCAGTAAATATGAAGTATATTTAAAGCCGCTTTTAAAAATGATACTGGCCTTGATCTCTTTGATGATGATTAACGGAAAGATTGGCTATATGCACAGGTTGGATAATATATCAATTGTGCTCATTATCGCATTGATGTGTTCTTTTATGCCAATGAATTTCATTATTTTTGTGGCGGCAGCTTTTATCGTATTACATTTATATGCATTATCATTAGAATGTGCAGCACTTGCACTTGTAATTTTTTTGGTGATGTTTTTACTATATTTTCGATTTTCACCAAAGGATACGCTTGTCCTTTTGCTTACACCCATATGCTTTGTCTTAAAGATTCCATATGTGATTCCACTTGCAATGGGACTTTTGGGAACACCTGCGTCGGCAATTTCCGTAGGATGTGGCGTAATGGTAAGTTATTTGATCTCCTATTTCGCTGAAAGCGCTACAGCACTATCAGGAATGGCAGCAGAGGAACTGACAACCAAATTCAGATTTATCATAGATGGATTTATTGATAACAAGGAAATGGTTCTTACAATTGCAGCGTTTACAGTTACAATTATCCTTGTTTATACGATTAAACGTCTTTCTATAGATCATGCATGGACGATTGCGATTATTGCAGGAGCAATTGCAGATGTTGTGGTTCTTTTGATAGGGGACATGGTATTTGACACTAATGTATCTATTGTCGGCATTATTTTTGGCACAATCTTTTCAGCACTTATTGTTAAGGTGGTCGAATTTTTTGCTTTCCATGTAGACTACAGCAGGGTGGAAAAAGTACAGTTTGAAGACGATGAGTACTATTATTACGTAAAAGCAGTGCCTAAGATTACGGTTGCGATGCCGTCTAAGACGGTAAAAAAGATAAATACTCCTAAAAAGAAGTATAGCAGCAGCCAGGTACGAAAGTAAGTGGAAGCATTTTAGAAATATAATAATAAAAGGGAATGACTAGATGGAACGTGGATTAGAATTTATTCAATTATATCTATCGCGGGTTACTGGTGTCAGATGGGCAGATGTCGTCGAAATTGTGATCATATCTTTTCTGATCTATAATATTCTGGTGTGGGTTAAAAATACAAGAGCCTGGTCATTACTTAAGGGAATACTTGTAATTGCAGTGTTTGTTTTTGTTGCTGAATATTTTGAAATGAATACGATCTTGTGGATCGTAAATAACATGTTTGGCGTTGCAGTAACTGCTGTGATAGTAATTCTTCAGCCGGAGCTTCGAAAAGCGGTGGAGGAACTGGGAAGAAAAAACATTATAGCTTCCATTTTTCCCTTTGAAGTAAGTAAAGGTTTAGGCGAAGGCAGATTTTCGGATAAAACAATAAATGAGATAGCGAAAGCATGTGTGGAAATGGGCAAAGTGAAGACTGGTGCCCTTATTGTTATAGAACAAAATCAGTCTCTTTCTGAATATGAAAGAACTGGAATTGATGTGGATGGTATCGTTACCAGCCAGCTTTTGATCAATATTTTTGAGCATAATACACCACTTCATGATGGGGCAGTGATTATAAGAGGAAACAGGATTACATCTGCAACCTGCTATCTACCTCTTTCAGATAATATGCAGCTCAGTAAAGAACTAGGCACCAGGCACCGGGCAGGTGTGGGAATTTCTGAGGCAACGGATTCTCTTACAGTGATCGTTTCAGAAGAAACAGGAAAGATCAGTGTTGCTTATGATGGAAAAATAGAAAGAAACCTAAGTGGCGATACCCTTAAAGAAAGACTAAAAACAATACAGAATAAGCCGGAGGAAGAAAGCCGCAAGAGAATTCTGTGGAAGGGACGGTCTAAAGGTGAAAAATAAATTAACACGTAATATAGGTTTAAAGATAGCCTCTGTTTTTTTTGCAATTATTCTTTGGATGGTTGTTACCAGTATTAATAATCCGATAAATACAAAAACTTATGATAATATACCTGTAAAGCTTTTAAATACGGAATTAATCACAGAATCAGGACAAATCTATGAGGTTTTAGAGGGCACGGATGTAATTGGCAGAGTAACAATCAGGGCGCCGCGTACTGTTCTTAGTGAGATTAAAGAGGAAAACATTATTGCAACAGCAGATGTTGCTGAACTGAGCAGTCTTGATACCATCTCTATTAAACTCACAACTAATATTGCAAACAGAGATAAAGTTGCGAGCATTACCGGAAATATTGATACCATAAAATTAAATATTGAAAATAAGAGAACAAAGGCATTAGCATTGAAATCTACTATTTCCGGCCAGGTACCGGAAGGATACCTTACAGGTGATATTACTACAGATCAAAATCTGGTAAGAATATCAGGACCTCAATCAATTATTGATCAGATTGTAAAAGCATCCGTAGATGTAAACGTCACAGGAATGACCAGTGATATTGTGACAAATGCAGATATCGTCTTTTATGATGCAGAGGACCGCGTAGTAGCAGATACAAGCAATATTACTCAAAATATTAAATCTGTGGGCGTGAAAGTAAGCATTTGGCAGACAATTGATGTTCCCATTACTTATAATGTTACAGGGGAAGCAGCACCTGGCTATCGTACAACAGGAGAAATTGACGGTAACGGAGAGACCGTTAAAATAGCAGGAAAATCAAGTGTTCTTAAAAGTATTACTGGAATTGAGATACCTGCTGAGGTATTGGATATTTCAAATCAGACGGAAGATTATGTGGCAGAAATTGATATTCGCAGATACCTTCCAGATGGAGTATTTCTTGCAAATGCAGAAGATGCACTAAAGACGGTTACAGTTTATATAGCGCCTGAAATATCCAAGAGATTGGAAATTCGGGAAGAAAAAGTCAGAATCATAAATCTTCCGGAAGGATATAATGCCAGCATTTCAGGTCTGGAGGAAAGCTTTATTATTGAAGTGACAGGGCTTTCAAGGGATGTAGCAGGATTACAGGCAAGCAGTATATTTGGTACGGTAGATATAGCGGATTGGATGAGAAGTCAGGGAATGGAGGAGCCAGTGCCCGGTTATTATACGGTGGAAGTTGATTTTGGATTGTCTGATGATGTGTCTTTACGGGAACCAGTTATGGTAACTTTGCATATTTCAGAAATAGAGGAAATTTAGCAATTAGTAAAGGGAAATTTGCAAACAGGGATATGGAGGAATTGTTATGAGCAGATTGTTTGGTACAGACGGAGTCAGAGGGGTGGCAAATGATGAGTTGACGCCGTTGCTTGCTATGCAGTTGGGGCAGGCAGGGGCATATGTACTCACCAAAGAGAATATGCATAAGCCAACAATCATGGTTGGATGTGATACCAGAATTTCAGGGGATATGCTTGCTAATGCACTGATGGCTGGAATTTGTTCTGTGGGGGCAAATGCTGTTTATGTGGGTGTGATCCCCACTCCGGCAGTGGCTTATCTTACCAGAAAGTATAAGGTGGATGCAGGGGTTGTTATTTCGGCATCACATAATCCGGTTGAATTTAATGGCATTAAGTTTTTTGATGGAAATGGGTATAAACTGCCGGATGCATTAGAGGATGAAATTGAAGAGATTATTAAAAACGATATGAATGGAATTAGATTTCCTATTGGTGCAAATGTAGGAAAAATCAAATATCGTACAGACGCCAGGGAGGAATATATTAATCATTCTATTCAGGCTGTAAATGTGGATTTATCCAAATTGAAAATAGTAGTGGACTGTGCTGAAGGGGCTTCCTATTACACTTCCGTGGAGGCGCTTAAGGAACTGGGTGCTAATATAGTTGCAATTCATAATATGCCGGATGGAACGAACATTAATGCCAATTGTGGTTCTACCCATATGGAAGAAATAAAAGCAAGGGTGGTTTATGAAAAGGCTGATATTGGTCTTGCATTTGACGGAGACGCTGACAGGCTTATGGCAGTAGATGAAATGGGAAATGTGGTAGACGGAGATCAGGTTATGGCCATTGTAGGAAACCACATGAAGGAAAACGGAGAGCTTGTCAATAATACCATTGTAGCAACAGTTATGAGTAATTTAGGTTTTTTCCTTATGGGAGAAAAGAATGGCATCCATATAGAACAGACCAAGGTAGGGGATCGGTATGTCCTTGAAAGAATGAAGGAAATTGGTGCCAGCTTAGGAGGAGAACAGTCAGGCCACATTATTTTTTTGAAGGAAAATACCACAGGTGACGGGCTTTTAAGTGCATTACATTTGTTAAAGGTTATGGTGGAAACTGGAAAATCTCTATCACAGCTTACGTCTGTTATGGAGGTACTTCCTCAGGGGCTGGTAAATGCTAAAGTGCCGAATCATAAAAAGGAAAGGTATATGGAATATCCTGAAATTGCAGATGCAATTAAAAAGCTGACAGATAAATTTGCCGGTGAGGGAAGAGTTTTGATCCGCCCTTCAGGCACCGAACCGCTGGTTCGTGTTATGATTGAAGGCAAAGATCAGAAGATGATAGATGATGAAGCAAGGAAGCTGGCTGAGTTGATTCAAAATATTCTTTTATAATACCTTATAGATGGCATGGCCGAAACTGAATAATTACACTTGAGAAACATAGGGAAAAATGTTATAGTATATTAAGAGTATTGTGGGCGAGAGAATCAGACAGAAAATGAATTGGAGGGAGTTGTATAATAATGGTAAGCCAGAAAGTGGTCATTAAGAACCCAACAGGTCTTCACTTAAGGCCAGCCGGCATTTTATGTAAAGAAGCAATGCAGTTTAAGTCATTGATAACCTTTACGTTTAAGGATAATACGGCAAATGCAAAAAGCGTGCTAAGTGTTTTAGGCGCCTGCGTTAAATGTGGAGATGAAATTGAATTTGTATGTGAGGGAGAAGATGAGATTGAAGCACTTCAAACTCTGGTTAAGGCGATTGAAAATGGTTTAGGTGAATGACCTGAAGCCAAAAGACATGTTCAAACCGGCCCCATGTTGATTTGGGCCGGTTTTTATTACAATAAGCTGACTCGCGCAGCGTGTCAGTGTTTGTTACGATAAGCTGACTCGCGCAGCGTGTCAGTGTTTGTTAACGTAAGAGTGATTTGAAAAGAAATTCATTAATTTAAAGGGAGAAAAGAATATGTTAAATTATAAACGATATAGAAAAAATCCTGTGGTAGATTATCCAGAGAGAAAGTGGCCAAATAAAGAAATTGAAAAGGCACCCATATGGTGCAGTGTAGATTTAAGAGATGGAAATCAGGCACTTATTGATCCTATGGTTGTAAGCGAAAAAATTGAAATGTTTCAATATCTTATTAAATTAGGATTTAAGGAAATAGAGATTGGTTTTCCGGCCGCCAGTCAGATTGAATATGATTTTTTGCGGCAGTTGATTGAAAGAAAAATGATTCCTGATCAAGTGCGTGTGCAGGTACTTACCCAGTGCCGCCAGGAGTTGATTGACCGCACTTTTGAATCAATTGAAGGATGTAAAGAAGCGATTGTGCATATTTATAATTCAACTTCCACCTTGCAGAGAGATGTAGTGTTTGGAATGTCTAAGGAGGAAATTATAGATATTGCAGTACAAGGAACTTTAATGGTCAAAGAGAGGGCAGAGAAATTTCCAGGAAAGATCATTTTGGAATATTCACCAGAAAGTTTTACGGGAACAGAACTGGATTTTGCTCTTGAGATCTGTACAGCGGTTCAGGAAACCTGGGGGGCAACGAAAGAGAATCCCATGATCATTAACCTGCCTTCTACGGTGGAAATGAATACGCCTAATGTATATGCGGATCAGATTGAATGGATGAATACTCATTTTAAAAACCGGGACAGCATTATCTTAAGCGTTCATCCTCATAATGACAGAGGAACAGGAGTTGCATCCGCAGAGCTCGCCATACTGGCAGGTGCAGACAGGGTAGAAGGTACATTATTTGGAAATGGTGAAAGAACTGGAAATGTAGATGTGCTGAATGTTGCCTATAATATGTTTTCTCAGGGAATTGATCCTGAGTTGAATATTGAAAAAGTGAATGAAATAATTGAATTATATGAAAGATGCTGTAAAATCCCTATTCATCCCAGGCATCCTTATGCAGGAAAGCTTGTATTTACTGCTTTTTCAGGATCACATCAGGATGCGATCAATAAGGGTGTTAAAGCAATGAAGGAAAGAAATAATGAATATTGGCAGGTACCTTATCTGCCTATAGATCCCGCCGATATCGGAAGAGAGTATGAGCCTATCGTCCGCATTAATTCCCAATCAGGAAAAGGCGGAGTGGCATTTATTATGGATACTTATTTTGGATTCAAGCTTCCAAAGGGCATGCATAGAGAATTTGCAGATGTGATACAGGCAATTTCTGAAAAGCAGGGTGAAGTATCACCAGATCAGATTATGGAAGCATTCCGAAAGGAATACTTAGACAGAAAAGAGCCGATTCATTTCCGCAAGCTTCGTGTTGATGATTTGAGTGATGAGGTTAAATCAGAATTTGATACAAGAGTAGTTGTAGTTTATACAGATGCAGGAAAGGAAAAGCGCTTTGAAGCTGTGGGAAATGGACCGATTGATGCGATCCAAAGAGGGCTTTGGCATGAACTGGACAGAAAGATTAAAATTTTGGATTACGAGGAACATGCACTTCAGAGCGGATCTAATTCTCAGGCAGCGGCGTATATTCATGTATTGGATGCAGAGAGCGGAAAAGTAACCTATGGTGTGGGGGTAAGTTCTAATATTACAAGGGCATCTGCGCGTGCAATTTTCTCTGCGGTTAACAGATTAGGCTTGTAAAAATATAAGATAAGAAATAAGCATTTTAGTTAAATATTTACAATGAAAAGCCCTTCGGAAAATCCGAAGGGCTTAAATTATATGTATGATTATTTGGAACTAATGCTTTTCCCATCTACTGTAAAGGTATCGCCATCTTCTAAAATACATACCATAGTTTTGCCGGTATTTAATTTGATCTCATTTCCATCATCATCATAATACCTGGTAGCGCCATAATCTGAAGTCTTTTCCCAAGTTACGTGAATACCTTTTCCGTTGGTAAAGAACCAGCCATCGCGTGTGGTGTCATGGCACTGGAAAGCTAAATAACCTTTTTGGTCTCTGACTTCGTGATAGGTATTCTGGATCAGCAGATTCTTAAATGCAAGCTGCTCATTATTGGCCAAATCTACGTGAGGGCCATCACTGTCTCCAGAAAGATGCTGGAATCTTTCATATAATCCTGTGCCTTCATTGTATACAAAGTAACAGTTGGTAACAGGATAAGCAGGGGACATATCGACTTTAGCAGCAGTGATTGCGTCGGAATATTGCTCAAGGGTATTAGGATTCTGGTCAGATGCAAACAAATAATGCTGCTTGTCTGCATATCCATCTCTGTATTCCAAAGGATAATTATAGTAGTTCATGGCGTCGATAATTCTGGAACCAGATGTAAATGCATTATCAGTTGAATTTTTGGCGCTTTCCCTGTAAGTTGCATTTCCGTAGCTGATACAGTTAATATTCTGCGTATCCGTACGCCCGACAATATCATCAATATAAAAAGGGCCGCCAAAATGAATATAAATTGCATCCCATTCAAAAGCCCAGTATACATAATAGTCACGACAGCTTCTGATGTTACCCAGTTTTTCAAAGTTTTTCCAGTCATCAAAGACAGCCATTAGTCTGGTCATACTTCCTTCTACATTACATTCATAGAGAACAGATGCCTGAGAAAGACCGTAATGACTAGCAGTTTTGGAATTAGGAATCATTACTGCAATAGGACGAGTGTTTGCAACATCTTCACTTACCCACTCATTTGTAATTCTGCTTCTTACCATGCCATCTGCGGGAGGGGTATCCGTATCTTCAGTTTCCTCAGCCGGTGCTTGCGTCTCTTCCTGGGTTTGGGGCTGCTCTTCTGTAAGTGGCTTTACAACAGGGGTTACTGGATCATCAGTATCCTTGCCGCATCCAAACAATAAAAGAGATGAGGATAAGGCCGCAAGAAAAAGAATTTGTAATCTTTTCATCACATTTCCTCACTTTCATTCATAAAAATGGTGATTATTAAGGAAATCACCGTTAAATATTATAACATACAACCTATTTATCGTCACTAGCAAATTGTGTAAAACCTTGGATTAAAATATTAAGAAATTATTACGATAGGCATAAGTATTACTATCTTATACTTGTCTAAAACGAAATTAGAGGTTACAATAATAATCGGATATACTATTCTGTGAAAGGAAGATTTTATAATGAAAAAAATAATCGTGACCGGCTGCAATGGACAGTTGGGACGGGCTGTCAATTTGGAATTCCAAAATAATACAGAGATTGAGTTTGTGAATACAGATGTGGGAGAACTGGATATTACTAATATTGACAAGGTAATGGAACTTGTAAAGCAGGTAAAGCCTTATGCAATCATCAATTGTGCGGCTCATACAGGGGTTGATGCCTGTGAAGATGAATGGGATAAAGCATATAAGATCAATGCCATAGGTCCCAGAAACTTAAGTATTGCTGCTTCTGAGACAGGTGCAAAGATGATACATGTTTCAACAGATTATGTATTTAATGGCAAGGCAGACAAGCCTTATACAGAGTTTGATAAGCCTGATCCCCAAGGGGCTTATGGCATAACGAAGCTGGCTGGTGAAAACATGGTCAAAGATTTTGCAGATAGATATTTTATATTGCGTACAGCCTGGCTTTATGGAGATGGAAAAAATTTTGTAAAAACAATGCTCCGTCTTTCTGAGAGCAATGACAAAGTCAGGGTAGTCGGTGATCAAGTGGGGAGCCCTACCAGTGCAAAGGAACTTGCAGCAGCAATTGCCCAGCTTATCTTTACAGAAAATTATGGAATTTTTCATGCTACCTGTGAAGGAAGCTGTTCATGGGCGCAGTTTGCTGAAGAAATATTTAAAATGGCAGGAAAAAAGACGGTGGTTGAAGCTATCACTACAGAAGAATTTGGTGCGAAAGCACCCAGACCGGCTTATTCTATATTAGAAAATTATATGTTGAAGCTGACTACAGATTACAGATTTGCCGACTGGCATGATGCACTGAGTGTTTACATGAAAGGATAGAAATGGATTTTATTGTAGAATTGCTTAACAATCAGGTTTTTGTTTCTGCAGCACTGGGATGGCTTGTGGCACAAGTGCTTAAAACGCTGATTCATTTGATCCTGACCAAACGCTTTGTGATAGAAAGAATGGTAGGGAGTGGAGGAATGCCTAGCTGTCATTCCGCGACTGTTTGTGGATTGGCAACGTCGGCAGGAATAAAATATGGTGGAGGGAGCTTTGAATTTGCAATCGCTGTTATGCTTGCCATTATTGTCATGTATGATGCGATGGGAGTTCGCAGGGAAACCGGAAAACAAGGGCAAGTGCTAAACGAGATGATGGAAATCTTTATTAACATGGGAAAGCAGATCAGCCCGGAAGCAAAGCTTAAGGAGCTGGTAGGCCATACACCTCTGCAGGTTTTAATGGGAGCCATTCTTGGTATTATAATAGCGCTAATTGTAAATGTTATTTGGTAAGAAATTTAATTTAGAAAATTTAAATAGAGGTAAAGGAGAAAATTATGCAAAATATAGCTTTGATTACTGGAATTACCGGACAAGATGGTTCTTATCTGGCAGAATTTTTGTTGGAGAAAGGGTATGAGGTACATGGATTGATCCGCAGGCATAGTACCAGCAATACTTCTCGTATTGACCATATTATCAACTCAAAATACAATAAAGTTAAATTTTTCCTTCATTTTGCAGACACTACAGATTCTAGTAATTTGATGCGTCTTATTGCAGAGATCCGTCCTACAGAAGTCTATAATCTGGCAGCACAATCACATGTGGGCATATCCTTTGAGGTGCCGGAGTATACAGCAGAGGCAACAGGTGTAAGTACCTTGAAGCTTCTAGAAGCGATACGTGTGAATGGTGGAAATTGCAAATATTATCAGGCGTCTACTTCTGAGCTCTTTGGCGGACTTCCTGAAACCGCGCCACAAAGCGAAGCAACGCCTTTTTATCCGAAAAGTCCATACGGAGCAGCAAAACTGTATTCCTACTGGATCACGGTAAACTACAGGGAATCCTATAAGATGTTTGCATGTAACGGTATTTTATTTAATCATGAATCGCCCAGACGGGGTGAGAATTTTGTAACAAGAAAGATTACGCTGGCAATTGCAAACATTATTGCAGGCAGACAGGAAAAGATTTCTCTGGGAAATATGGATGCAAAACGTGACTGGGGATTTGCAGGCGATTATGTAGAAGGAATGTGGATGATGCTGCAGCAGGACAAGCCGGATGATTACGTGCTTGCAACTAATGAGACGCATACTGTAAGGGAATTTGTGGATGCAGCCTTTAAAGAACTGGGAATGACCATTAAATGGGAAGGCAAAGGGATCAATGAAAAAGGTTATGACAGTGAGACTGGAAAGCTTTTAGTAGATATCAATCCTGAATTTTACCGTCCAGCAGAAGTTGAGTTCCTTTGGGGAAATCCGGCAAAGGCAGAACAAGTGCTTGGATGGAAGAGAAAAGTAAATTTTGAAGGGCTGGTTGCCATGATGATGGATCATGATCTTAAGGAAATTGCAGGAATGAGCTGTGAGGAATATAAAGCACAGAAAAATAAATAAATGTTTGTTTTTACGCTAAGAGGATAACAAAATGCTATCTGTCATACTTATATGGCTGTATATGCTGTTTACCTGTTATGTGACGGGATTTGCCTGCATCAGGGTTATTTCGGGTAAGAAAACATTTCAGTTTGGAAAAAGAACCAGTTATTTATATGCCGGTATTGGAGCGGTGACAATCTATGCCCAGCTTTTTAGTATTTTTTATAAGGTTGGGTTCATGGCAAATGGAATCCTGCTCCTTATCTGCGTTTTATGTATATTGGCATTCAGAAAAGAAATATTGGAGGATCTGCATACTTTCAGGCTTACTGTCCAGCCGGCTAAGATTGTAGTATCGATGGTACTCCTTCTGCTGTTTGCCTATGGCACATCTACAGGCATTATACATTATGATACAAGCCTTTACCATGCACAAAGCATTCGCTGGATTGAAGAATACGGAGTGGTTTTAGGGCTTGGCAATCTGCATAGCAGGCTTGCATATAACAGTGCGGCATTTTGCCTTTCAGCACTTTACAGCATGTCATTTTTAGGAGGGCAGTCTTATCATTGTTGTGCAGGATTTTTGGCGTATCTTCTGGCATTAGTCTGTGCAGAAATGTTTTCTACAAAAAGAGAAAAAAAGCCTTGCCTCTCGGATTTTGCCAGAATAATCAGTATTTATTATTTATTTATGGTATTTGATGAGATGATATCACCAGCGTCTGATTATTTTATGGTACTTCTGGTGCTTTATATTGTGATTAGATGGCTGGAGTTGATAGAAAAGGGAGAAAGTTCTTATTTTCCATATGCATTGCTGTGTTTGTTATGTTTGACGGTTTTAACGTTCAAACTGTCCGGAGCATTGATTTTGCTTCTTGCCTTAAAACCGGCAGTTATGATGGTGAAGGAGAAAAAAGGAAGAGACATCGGAAAATTTTTCGGTTTAGGTTTTTTGACGATTACGCCTTTTTTAATAAGAAATGTAATGCTTTCAGGATGGCTTGTCTATCCATTTACTTCGATTGACTTATTTTCATTTGATTTTAAAATTCCTAAAGGAATGGCGGATTATGATGCAAAAGAAATACAAGTCTGGGGGCGGGGATTCAGCGATGTTTCAAGATATGATGATCCGCTTATGAAATGGCTTCCCAAATGGATCGAAAATTTAGATGGCAGTAATAAGGTATTTTTGGTTTTTGCTTTAAGCGGAGTAATTTTGCTTATCTTGACTATTGCTTATAGTATCATAAAAAAGAAAAGGGATATGATGGATTTTCTCCATATAGCTGGAACAATAACCACTTGTTTTTTATTCTGGCTGTTGAGCGCACCGCTTATCCGATATGGCTGTGTGTTTTTATGGCTATCGCCAGTTCTTGTATGGGGGTTTGTGTATTTAAAGATCAGCCCTCATTTGGACAGATTTAAAATATATATGATCGTTTTATTTTTGTTTGGTATATATAAGTTTACAGCATTTGGCACAGAGGTATTCCGAAGCGCTACTTCACAATATCTAATATGTCAAAAAGACTATGATAATTTTGAGACAGAAGCCTATCAGCTTCATGGTTATACTTTTTATTATCCAAGGGAAGGGGATAGAACCGGGTACCAGGATTTTCCGGCATCACCTGTAAAGGCTGAGGATATTTTTAGAGGAGAAACAATAAAAGAAGGGTTTCAGGATGTGATTCATCAGTAAACATGCAGTGGGCGGAATGTTTTGCTAAAAGGCAGATATTAAGAAAGGAAATTTAATAATGAAAAAGACAGATAAGATTTATGTGGCAGGCCATAGAGGTCTGGTAGGAAGTGCAATTGTAAGAAATTTGCAGGCAAAGGGATATACAAATGTAATTGGAAGGACGCACAAAGAACTTGATCTGAAAGATCAGGCTATGGTGAGAAAATTTTTTGAAGAAGAAAAGCCGGATATTGTTGTACTGGCGGCTGCAAAGGTAGGCGGAATCAATGCAAACAATACTTCACCGGCAGATTTTGCCTATGAAAATCTCCAGATCCAGTGTAACATAATTGACTGCTGTCATAAGTATCAGGTAAAAAAGCTCCTCTTTTTAGGAAGCACCTGTATTTATCCTAAAATGGCGCCTCAGCCAATTCCAGAAGATGCATTGCTTACAGGACCTTTGGAGGAGACAAATGAAGCATATGCCATTGCAAAAATTTCCGGGCTTGAGATGTGTAAATTTTATAAGAGACAGTATGGAGACGATTTTATCAGTTGTATGCCTACAAACTTGTATGGGCCTTATGATAACTATGATTTAGAAGGCTCACATGTAATGCCGGCAATGATTCGCAAGTTTCATGAAGCAAAGGTAAGCGGAGCTCCTTCTGTAGAGCTATGGGGGACCGGAACTCCTCTTCGTGAATTTTTGTATGTGGATGATATGGCAGATGCCTGCGTATTTTTACTTGAAAATTATGACGGAGAGCAGCATGTTAATATTGGAACAGGAAAAGAAATAACGATTAAGGAACTGGCTGAAACAGTTAAAAAAGTGGTAGGTTTTGAGGGGGAGATCGTATGGAATAAGGATATGCCCGATGGAACACCGAGAAAACTTACAAATGTAGATAAGCTTCATGGTCTTGGATGGACGCATAAGGTGGAATTAGAAGAGGGCGTGGCGCTTGCATACCAGTGGTTTAAGAACAACGTAGAAAATGCCAGAATGTAAAAGTTGATGAAAAATTCTATTTTTACTGGCAGTAATTAACGGATTATAAGTTTTGCCAGCCCTCCTTCAATGAAAAGTTTATCAGTAAATCTGGTATTCAACCATAATGGAAGCCTCTACCTGAATCTCTCCCGGCATTACACTTCCGGCAGTATCAGCAGCAAGCTCTTCCTTGACTGCCATGCTACGGTATTTGCTGGCGAGAGCATTGTCTGAATAACGCGCTTGGGAATAACCGCTGGTTTCCTGAATATTCATTACCTTTCCCACGTTACAGCCGGCAGCTTCAGCCAATACCTGCGCTTTTTGATATGCAGCAGCAACAGCATTTGTCAGGGCCTGATGGTAGCTTTCATCATATTTACTTGCCTGATAGGTAATGGACTCAATGGTGTTGATGCCGGTAGAAACAGACTGAGATAAAATATTGTCTAATCCGTCAATAGGAAGATCTGATACAGTTAAAGTGGTGACCGCTTCATACCCGGTAACTCTGGCAGTATTGCCGCTGTAATTATAAATGGGGTTCATGTAGTAGTCAGAAGTCTGAATGGATTTTTCTTCAATATTCAGGCCTTTTAACAGATCAATTACTTGACTTACTGATTCTGCATTTTTCTGTTGACAGTCTGCTGCTTCTTTGGCCTGTGTCCGAACAGAATAAACTACTTCTGCAATGTCTGGAACTACAGTTACCTTTTCACTGCTGTTTACGGTGATAGAATTTGTTTCATAAGCGGAAGAAGTATTTACAGTAGATTCACCCACAGCAATATTCTGCGGTGATAAAGCAGTGGGCGAAGAGCCTGCGGCGCTATCCGCAGAAGATCCCTTATTGCCACATCCGGCAATTCCTAAAGACACGATTCCAATCATAATTAAAAGTTTCATTTTCTTCATAATCGAATCCTCCTTGTTTTGCGAAGCAAATTATGTAGTCTTATTTTAGATACGAAGGAGAATAAGAATTTTATGGAAGAAATTTATTTTTTCCAATGCAGCTTGTGAAGTTCTCCTTCCAACTGCATTTTTGAAAAGTTTTGCTGGCGCAGCGCCTCATAAAGTACAATGGCCACAGAGTTGGAAAGATTAAGAGAGCGGATTTGAGGCAGCATAGGAATACGAATACAGGTTTCTTCATAGTCAACCAGAATTTCTTCAGGAATTCCGCCACTTTCTTTTCCAAACATAATATAATCTTCAGGTTCGAAAGAGACATCTGTATAAACATGCTTTGCTTTGGTAGTTGCCATCCATATTTTGGCGCTGGGATGAATGGATTTAAATTCATTGAAATTCATATATCTTGTTACATTAAGATGTTCCCAGTAATCCATTCCGGCACGTTTAATTTCTTTTTCTGTCAGTCGGAAGCCTAAGGGTTCAATCAGGTGCAGATCAGTTCCTGTTGCAACGCAGGTTCTTCCAATATTTCCGGTATTTGCCGGTATTTCCGGCTGATGTAAAATAATATGCATAATAATCCCCCTGTTTTAATCTTCGTTTGCATCTTCTGCCAAAGCAAGAGAAAAAATAAATTCTGTCCCTACGCCTTCGGTGCTGATCACATTGATATGCTCCCCGTGAGCGTGAATAATTTCTTTGGTAATGGAGAGTCCTAATCCGGTTCCCTTCTTATCTTTTCCTCTGGAAAGATCAGATTTATAAAAGCGTTCCCATATCATTTTTAGATCATCCTTAGGGATGCCGATGCCGCTGTCCTTAACGGATACAAAAACCTTATTGTGTTTTTCTGTGGTTTCGATCTTAATAATGGAATTTGAATGACTGAACTTGATTGCATTATCAAGAAGGTTATAAAGTACCTGCTGGATTTTTCCTACATCTGCACTTACAAACAATTCATCGCCTGTCAGGATCAACTCTATTGCAATCATTTTACTTTTGCAGGTACCCTCAAAGGAAGCGGCAGTATTGCGGATAGTCTTATTGATATCAAAGATACTCATATCAAGCAGCATACCTTTGGTGTTAAGGTTATTTAAAATCAGCAGGCTGTTAGTAAGTTTGGTCAGACGTTCGGTTTCATTTAATACAATGGTAAGATACTTTTCATGGAGTTCAGGGGGAATTGTGCCATCCAGCATAGCTTCCAGATATCCTTTGATAGAAGTCAGGGGTGAGCGGAAGTCATGGGAAACATTGGCCACAAATTTTTTTTGATCATCTTCGGAACGTGCAATTTCACTTGCCATGTAAGAAAGTGTTGCACCCAGATAGCCGATCTCATCTTCACTGTCAATTTGAAATTCATAGTGCATATTTCCTGAAGCATACTGCTCAGTAGCCTCTGTGATCTTGCGCAGGGGAAGATATACCATTTCCGTAAAAAAGATTAAAATAATCATGGACAGCAGAAATAAAATAATCAGCATTAAGTAGGATATATTTAAAAGGCTGTTGCTGGATGCGGTAATGTTGCTGATAGGATAGTGAATCACCACATAACCCCTTACAGTATAATCAGAAGTAATAGGGGCAAGTACGCTTAACTGATCATAGGTAAAGCTGTCAAAAAAGTTGCCAATCGTGTAGTAGGAGTTTGCAGTAATGGTAGGATCAAATCCGGAAATCACTGTTTCATTTTCCACATCAACAGGCGACTGGGAATCCAGAATCATCCGCCCTGAGGGGTTAATGATCCACAAATTGGCAGATAGGTAGGTATCTAATGTATCCAACTGCTTTTTTACCGTATCCAGGGAGGTTTCGTTGTTGTACAGGTCCGAGGCATAAGTGTTGGCAATCAGAGTTGCTTCCCTGTAAAGCGCATCCGCTTTTTCTCTTATCAGATGCTCCGTAGTCATGCTGCTGACAAAAGTTGCAACGATTAAAAATCCAAAAACACCAAAAATAAAGTATGCAAGCAAAAACTTAAGGTAAAGAGTTTTTCTCATTGTGATACCTCAAATTTATAACCAATTCCCCAAATGGTAGCAATTCTCCAGCCGGTATGATCGCTTATTTTTTCTCTCAGACGCTTAATATGAACATCTACAGTTCTTGTATCGCCAATATATTCATATCCCCAAATCTGATCAAGCAGTTGTTCTCTTGTAAAAACATGATTGGGAGAAGAAGCAAGGAAATATAAAAGCTCCAATTCTTTGGGCGGCATTTCCACGGTCCTTCCCTTGTAAATTACAGAATAATTTGTTTGGTTTATAACAAGGTCTGGATATTCCACACATTTTACGTCAGGAGCCTCCGGCATGACGGAAACAGGTTTATATCTTCGAAGTACAGCTTTTACACGGGCCACAAGCTCCTTTGAATCAAAGGGTTTTTCCATGTAGTCATCGGCCCCCAGTTCAAGCCCAAGAACCTTGTCAAATATTTCTCCCTTTGCAGAAAGCATAATAATAGGGATGGAGGATTTGCTCCGGATTTCGCGGCATACCTGATATCCATCTATACCGGGCAGCATCAGATCCAGAAGTATTAAATTGGGCATAAAGGAATCTGCAAGAAGGAGAGCAGTTTCTCCGTCACCAGCAATCATGGTTTCAAAACATTCCTTGGTCAGGTACAGAGAAATCAGTTCAGCAATGTTGGAATCATCATCCACAATCAATATTTTTTGTTTATTTACCATAAAAATCTCACTTTCTTTTGATTATTCTTTAAAAGTCACGATAGTGACACCTGCGTCACCTTCACCATATTCACCAAGCCTATAGGATTTTATATATTTTATCCGTTTTAAATGATTTTGCACTGCATTGCGCAAGGCGCCAGTTCCTTTTCCGTGTACAACCCTTACAGTGGGTAAATGCGCCAGATAGGCATCATCCAGATATTTATCCAATTCAGCAAGAGCTTCATCTACTGTTTTCCCAAGCAGGTTAATTTCAGGTGAGATGCTGAAGGATTTAGACATTTTTACCTTGCTGGTGTGGCTTTTAGACAAGTGAGGAGTTGGGATGGCGGGTTCTTCTTTCAAAAACACCAGATCCTTAACATTTGCCTGGGAGCGCATGATACCGCATTGTATAAAAAGATTTCCCTTGTGGTCGGGAAGCGTGCTGACAGTTCCCGTAAGCCCCATAGAAAGTATTTTAACACTGTCGCCAATTTTAAGCTGTTCTGATTTTACCTGTCCAGATTTTTGAGGAGCATTTGCTTTTAAAGCCAGTTTATCATTTTTTTTGCCGATTTCGCCCCGCAGTTTTTCTCTTGTTTTTTCCAAATCCTTTAAAGAAGCACCAGGGCCGGCCTTCTGATAAATACGAATGGTTTCATCAGCTATATTTTTTGCTTCCTGCAAAATTTCCCGGGCCTGCTCGTTGGCCTGTCTTAAGATTTTCTCTTTTGCATTATCTATTTTCTCATTTTTTGCCTGCAATTTAACCTTTAAAGATTTGATTTCCTCTTTATAAGAAGCAATTTCCAGACGTTCTTTTTCTATTGTTATTCTGCTTTGCTCCAAGTCGGTGAGAAGGTCTTCAAAACTTTTATCTTCTGTTGAAATATGGCTTTTAGCAGCGTCAATAATATAATCCGGCAGTCCCAGTTTTGAGGAAATAGCGAAGGCATTGCTTTTGCCGGGAATTCCAATTAACAGACGGTAAGTGGGGGCTAAGGTTTCCACATTAAATTCACAGCAGGCATTTTCCACAAAGGAAGTAGATAAGGCATAAACCTTAAGTTCACTGTAATGGGTGGTTGCCATAGTGCGTATGCCTCTTGTATGGAGGTGGTCTAAAATGGCAATTGCAAGTGCAGCGCCTTCCGTGGGATCAGTGCCCGCACCCAATTCATCAAAAAGGCACAAAGAATTGTCATCAGCGTTTTTTAAAATGGAAACAATGCTTGTCATATGGGAAGAAAAAGTGCTAAGGCTTTGCTCTATACTTTGTTCATCGCCAATATCTGCAAAAACTTCCGTAAAAATGGAAAGCTCCGAGCGGTCAAGGGCTGGAATGTGAAGTCCTGCCTGCCCCATCAAGGTAAAAAGTCCTACTGTCTTTAAGGATACGGTTTTTCCCCCAGTATTTGGCCCCGTTACAATTAAGAGATCAAACTCTTTTCCTAAATGAATATCAATGGGAACTACTTTCTTAGGAGGAAGCAGCGGATGGCGTCCCTTGCGGATATGAATGTAATGTTCTGTATTAAATAAAGGCATAGTGGCGTTTTCATCCATTGCAAGCAAGGCTTTGGCAAAAACAAAATCCAGAAAAGTCATGATTCGCTGATTTTCTGAAATTTCTGAAATATGGGCGCTGCATTGTACGCTTAAATCAGCAAGGACAGCTTCTATTTCCTCTTTTTCCCTGATGGAAAGTTCTTTTAACTGGTTATTTAAATTGACAATGGCAGCAGGCTCAATAAAAAAAGTAGAGCCGGTAGAGGACTGGTCGTGAACCATGCCAGGAACCTGGCTTTTGTATTCTGCTTTCACGGGGATACAATATCTGTTATCCCTCATGGTGATCACTGCATCCTGTAGATAGCTGCGGTAAGAACCATTGACCATGCTGTTTAGCTGGAAATGAATTTTCTCTCCCGTCAGTGCAATGGATCGGCGCACATGCTTTAATCCCGGACTGGCGTCATCTGCAATTTCTTCTTCAGAAAGAATGCAGCGGTTGATCTCACCAGCAAGGCTGGTAAGAGGCTCAAGGCCACGAAAATAGTCAGTAAGAGAAGTCTCCTTTTCTTCATCTTTAGGACCGCGCCCATAGGATTTGATGCGGTTTACGTTGTCCAAAAGGCCGGCAATCTTAAGCAGCTCAGATGCTGACAGTGTACTTCCAATTTCCAGGCTTCTAAGGGCCATAGCCACATTCTGGTTTCCACCAAAAGAAGTGGAGCCTTTGGCAAAGAGCATAGAAAGCGCATCAGATGTTTCCTGCTGGGCAAGACGTATGGCTTCTAAGTCAGTCATGGGAACAAGTGCCTGACACATGTCCCGCCCTGGCTGCGAAGATGCCTTCTGAGTTAATAAATTAATGATTTTGGTATATTCTAAAGTATGCAGTACCTTTTCGTTCATAAAAATCTCCAATATTATCTTACTGAAATATAAAATGCTTTGTGTTTCAGTATAACATATTTTTTTCTGCTGCACTAGCATTATGAATAACTTAGATGATAACTGTTACTGGAACAAAGTGACAGTAACTTGCATTCCATTCTCAGGTTTGCTAAAATGAAATTCAAGTTGAAATAGAGAGGATGAGCCTGTGGCAGATTTTATAGAAAAACATAGAAAACAAATATTTTGGCTGATATTGGCAGCAGCTTTTGTAACGATTTTTGTTTATAATTTTTTAACGCCTTATTTATCGGATGACTATTTTTATGCCTGCGAAGTACGTCAGGCAAAGTCTTTTTGGGATTTATTAAGGCAGCAGTATGGAGAATATCTTTCCAACAGTGGAAGAGTGGTGGGGCAGTTCAATGTGCGTTTGTCGCTGGTGTTTGACAAACAGGTATTTAATCTGGTGAACAGTGGAATGTTCGTTACATTGATACTTTTAATGTATGGAAATATCCGGCGCAAAAGAAAGTATGATATTTTTGTACTTTTGCTTATTATAACATTTTTGTGGAAATTTGCTGTTGATTTCGGACAGACGATGCTTTGGATCTGCGGTTCCTGTAATTACCTGTGGGGAAGTGTATTTATTTTAGGATTCATTACATTTTATAGATATTTTTTAAATCATCCAGATAAAATAAAACACAAAGTACTTTTGGCAGCAGGTGCTTTTTTCTTTGGTGTACTGGCTGGATGGTGCAATGAAAACACTTCCGGCGGCGGCCTGCTTTTGGCAATCATGTTTGCCCTTAATTTCTGGTGGGCAGAAAGAAAAAAGGGAGGAAAAGGGCTTCACGCTTTTATGATAACCGGTATAGCAGGTATGTGTTGTGGAATACTTGGTATGATTTCGGCCCCCGGTGTGAGAAGTCGAAGTGCAGTTATGTCAGATGGAGAGTATAGCGGTATTGTAGGACTCCTTTCAAGGACTTATAAGATTACGCTTAATATAAGAACGCTGTTTTTTACAGTGATTTTAATAACTATTATTGTACTGGTCTTGTTGGTTCTGCAGAGAAAGCTGTGCAGCTTGAAACAGATCCGCGGCAATGAAACAGTATTATTTTTGATTGCAGCAGTAGCTACGAGCTATGCCCTGGCGTTAGCACCAACCCCCATGAACAGAGCTTTTTTTGGAGCAGGAGTTTTTCTGATGATTGGATGCATTCAGGGAATTGTGGATGTAACAGACCATGAGCTTTTTATACGGGCAGCAAAGTATAGTCTGGTTAGTGTTTTATGTGTGTGGTTGTTTTTTACTTATTTGGATAATCTGGTGAATCTGGCCAGAATTTACAGGGAAGAAAATGAAAGGATTGCTTTGATTTTGGAAGAGAAAGCGGATCCGGAAGGGGATGGAGTAGTAGTGGTTCCCAAATTCCGGGAAGCATTTCGGAATCCTTACAGCATTGCCCATGATTCGGATATGGATGAACATGGAGATTACTGGATTAATTTATTTTATGAAACCTATTATGGTGTGGAAAATATAAAGGCCATTCCTCGTGATCAGTGGAATGAATTATATGGAGAAGATTAAGAACTGGTGCTTTATGGATAATATGGAATGGGAAGGTATAAGTAGTGATCCCTGCAATCTCTGCCCTAGGGAATGCATGGCAGGAAGAGAACATGGGCAGCCAGGCTACTGCCTTATGGATAACAGAGTTTTTGTTGCAAGGGCGGCCCTTCATATGTGGGAGGAGCCTTGCATCTCGGGAAAAAGGGGATCTGGCACCGTATTTTTTTCCGGCTGTAATCTGCGGTGCGTTTATTGCCAGAATCATGAGATTGCATATGGAAAGAAAGGAAAAGAAGTTTCAATAAGCCGGCTTGCAGAAATTTTTTTAGAACTGCAGGGTAAGGGGGCTGCCAATATAAATCTTGTAACGCCGGATCATTATATATTGCAGGCGGCACAGGCGGTCTTAAAAGCCAAAAGGGAAGGACTTAAACTGCCGGTTGTTTATAACGGGAGCGGGTATGAAAAGAAAGAAGTGATTAAAAATCTGTCAGGAATCGTAGATATATTCCTGACAGATTTTAAATACATGGATGCAGGATTAGCCGCAAGCTATTCTAATGCGCCTGATTATCCAGAGAGGGCAAAAGAAGCGCTGAAGGAGATGGTAAGTCTTACCGGAGCTCCGGTATTTGATGAAGAGGGAATGATGAAAAAGGGAGTCATTGTTCGCCATCTGCTTTTGCCAGGGCATAAAAAGAACGCAAAGGATGTGATCCGGTATGTGTATGAAACTTATGGCGATCAGGTATACATCAGTCTGATGAGCCAGTATACTCCTTTTGACCGGTTGAAGGAAAAGCCGGAGTACAAAGAGCTTGGCAGGAAAGTTACAAAAAGAGAGTATCAAACAGTGGTTAACTATGCCGTAGAACTGGGAGTGGAAAATGCTTTTATTCAGGAGGAGGATGTGGCACAGGAAAGTTTTATACCAGAGTTTGATGGAGAGGGAGTTGACGGACAGGATAAGAGGTATTAATGATAAAAAGTAAGGAGAGGTGTGGTATGAAAAGGGAGAAATTAAAAGAACTGATTGGACAGATGACTTTGGAAGAAAAGGCTTCTTTTTGTTCCGGAGCAGATTTTTGGCATACACAGGGGCTGCCCCGGTTAGGAATCCCGGCTGTCATGGTTTCTGACGGACCGCATGGACTTAGAAAACAGGATGAAAATGCAGATCATCTGGGAGTGAATGAAAGTATTCCGGCGGTCTGCTTTCCGGCAGGCTGCGGAACAGCAGCTTCTTTTAACAGAGAACTGATTAAGGAAATGGGAAAGACACTTGGAAAGGAATGCCAGGCAGAAGGCGTCAGCGTTATATTAGGTCCAGCAGTAAATATCAAACGTTCCCCTTTGTGTGGACGCAATTTTGAGTATTATTCGGAAGATCCGCTGGTGGCTTCCGAAATGGCAGGAGCTTTGATTGAAGGAGTGCAGAGTCAGAATGTAGGTACCAGTATTAAGCATTTTTTGGCAAATAATCAGGAGACCAGAAGAATGTCCTGCAGCTCACAGGTGGACGAAAGGACACTGCGGGAGATTTATCTGGCGGCCTTTGAAGGGGCAGTTACAAAAAAGAAGCCCTGGACGGTAATGTGTTCTTATAACAAGATTAATGGAGTTTATGCTGCCGAAAATAAAAAATATTTGACAGATGTTCTTCGGGATGAATGGGGATTTGATGGCTATGTAATGAGTGACTGGGGTGCAGTGAATCACCGGGTAGCTGATTTAGAGGCAGGGCTTGATTTGGAAATGCCTTCATCTATGGGATTAAACGATAAGCAGATTGTAGAAGCAGTCAGAAATGGCAGCTTAAAGGAAGAGATAGTGGATCAGGCAGTAGAGCGGATTTTAAATATGGTGTTCCGCTTTGAAGAAAACAGGGATAAAACAGTTATCTTTGACAGAGATAAGGATCATGAACAGGCAAGAAAAGTGGCTGAGGAAACGATTGTCCTCCTAAAAAATGAGGATAACATTCTGCCTTTTTCTGAAGATAAGAAAATCGTATTTATTGGGGCATTTGCTGAAAAACCACGCTATCAAGGCGGCGGCAGTTCTCATATTAACAGTCATAAAGTAATAAGTGCACTTGAGGAGGCAAAAGGAAATTCTAACATTACTTATGCGAAAGGATACCTTACAGAACAGGAGGAAACCGACGAGCAGTTATTGGCACAGGCAGTTCAGAGGGCAAAAGAAGCGGACGGAGCAGTTGTTTTTGCCGGGCTTCCAGACAGCTTTGAATCAGAAGGATTTGACAGAATGCATATGTCTATGCCGAAGTGTCAAAATAGGATAATTGAAGAGATTGCGCGGGTGCAGCCCAATGTGGTGGTAGTGCTTCATAATGGTGCTCCGGTTGAAATGCCTTGGCTTTCTAAGGTAAAGGGCGTGTTAGAGGCATATCTTGGCGGGCAGGCTGTGGGAAGTGCGGAATATGATATTCTTTTTGGAAAGGTTAATCCAAGTGCAAAGCTGCCGGAAACATTTCCTGTTAAGCTTGAAGACAATCCTTCTTATTTAAACTTTCCCGGAGAAAAGGATATGGTTACATATAAAGAAGGTATTTTTGTAGGATACCGTTATTACGATAAAAAGAAGATGGATGTATTGTTCCCGTTTGGTCATGGATTGTCCTATACTACTTTTGAATATAAAAATTTGAAACTTGACCATCACAGAATTAAGGATACTGAGAAATTGAATGTTTCATTGGACGTGACGAACACAGGAAACAGGGCTGGTAAGGAAATTGTTCAGATCTATGTATCAGACAAGGAAAGCACGGTGATTCGTCCTGTAAAGGAACTGCGGGAGTTTTCCAAAGTGGATCTGCAGCCGGGCGAAACAAAAACAGTTTCATTTACACTGGACAAAAGAGCGTTTGCTTATTATAACACCCAGATTCATGACTGGCATGTAGAAAGCGGTGAATTTACGATTATGGCAGGCAGATCATCAAGGGATATTGTTCTTAATGAGGACATATATGTAGAATCTACTGTAAATATTCCGGTTCATTTTACTACAGACTCTACCTTGGGGGATGTGATGGAAAATCCTAAGACAAGGGAAGTTGTAGAAAATCTGTTTGCGGCCAGCACATTAGGAGGCGGGCAAGGCAAAGAAGAATCATCTGAAGGAGCGGCTGTTTCTGATGAGATGATGGAAGCTATGATGAAATACATGCCTCTTCGCGGTATTTTAAGTTTTGGCGGCCAGGATGCAATTGGCATTGATGAATTGCAAAGGCTTGTGGACAGGCTCAATCAAGTATAGATTTTTTATTTGAGAGAGGATTTGGTCTTGATAAAAATGGTAATATTCTACAATAGCCTTTAAGTAAATTATTAATTCAACATAAAAATTTTGGTATATTCTCTCACTTTTTACAAATACTACTGATACATTAAGATTTGTAAAAAGGAGAAAAGATAATGAAAGCAACAGGTATTGTGCGAAGAATAGATGACTTGGGACGTATTGTCATACCCAAAGAAATCAGGAGAACTTTAAGGATCCGGGAAAGTGATCCTTTGGAGATATTTACTGACAGAGAAGGAGAGATTATATTAAAGAAGTATTCACCCATTGGAGAAATGAATACATTTGCAAAGCAGTATGCAGAAAGTCTTGCCCAAGTTTCAGGCCGGACAGCCCTGATTGCAGATCGGGACCAGTTTATTGCAGTTTCAGGGGGATTTAAAAATGTTCTTGGTAAATCTATCAGCAAAGAACTGGAAGATAAGCTTAATAAAAGGGAAATTGCAGTTGCTTCTAAGGAGGAACCGGGATTTATACCGATTACACAGGATGTAACCGATGATTTTATGAATGAAGCAATCAGTCCTATCATATGTGAAGGAGATATTATAGGCGGAGTTGTTTTGATTGATAATGGTGAAAAGGGAAAAATGGGTGAGGTGGAGATGAAACTAATCCAATCGGCAGCAGGGTTTCTTGGAAGGCAGATGGAGCAGTAAATTGCTGCCAGGTATCAATGTTTTATCTGCAGAAATGAAGATCCGATGTGTATGTAAAATTTTCTGTACACATCGGATTTTAAGTTAAAAACAAGAAAGATTGTGGATTTTTTTATTACGCTTTCTGGTCGGTGTTAAACATAACCAAGGCTTCTCTGCAGCAGGGCTTTCCCATTTCATAATAATCAGTTGTGGTGCGGTTTAACCGCTGAATTGCTACGGAACGGTTTGCTTTTTTGGGTTGGTCATGAATAAAAAGGATTTCCTCTGTTGAATATTCTTCATCCAGATCAGGATCGTCCTCTTCCTCGTAATAAGGATCAAAAAGAAGGATTCTGTCATTTTCAATGCCCGTGAGCAAAACATAGTGTGCCACCTCAAGAAAAACATGAAGCAGTACAACGCCGCCATTTTCCAGGCTTTGCATAATGGGAGAATCAGGAGTAAGGGTTACTTCTTCACCAGAATAAAATTCACAGTGAAGAGGAAAATTCTTTATCTGACTGAAATGATTCAACCAGCTGGTGATAAAGTTCATGGCAGCAGCAGAGGTTCCATGTTTGCATAACTCTCCCTCTTCATTGTAGGTATCCATACTGTATAACATAATAAATTTTATAATATCAGGATAGATATCTTCCCGATCAAAAAGATATCTGATTCCGTTCAGCAGGGTAACAGGACCACAGTCATATTCTGAAGTCTGGTAATTTAAAAGATTTTTCATTTGTTTTCACCCTTTTCGAGTGCAGGTACCCATGAATCCCTGCACATAAAGCATTATTTCATATCTGAACTGCTATATTAGTATATGATGCAAAGTGATTATAATTTACTGCCGTATAAAGTATTTGTCAAGAAGGTTAAAAAAATATTTGACATTGGAAAAATGAGGGAATATAATACATATCATATAATTCATACTTAATAAGTAGGATATACGCGGTTGCAGTAGGTAAAAATAGAAAAAATTGCTGGGAGGAAAAGTAAAAAATGAATCAAATTAAGGAAAGTGCATTGGAACTGATTGGAGGGACTCCTATTTTAAAGTTGAACCGCTACGCAAAGAAAACAGGAGTTGTAAATGCAGCGATACTTGCAAAGCTGGAGTATCTGAATCCGGCAGGTTCGGCAAAAGACAGAATTGCATTGGCAATGATTGAGGATGCAGAGCAAAATGGGAGTTTAAAGCCTGGTGCTACGATTATTGAGCCAACTTCAGGAAATACGGGAATCGGTCTTGCAGCAGTGGCAGCAGCAAAAGGCTATAAGACAATTCTTACGCTGCCAGATACCATGAGCATGGAAAGAAGAAATCTTTTAGGAGCTTATGGTGCGGAGCTTGTTCTTACAGAAGGGAGCAAGGGAATGAAAGGGGCAATTGCCAAGGCGGAGGAGCTGAAAGAGTCTATACCCGGCGCTATAATCCTTGGGCAGTTTGAGAACCCTGCAAATTCCAAAGTGCACAGAGAAACGACCGGTCCTGAAATATGGAAACAGACGGATGGCAAGGTTGATATTTTTGTGGCAGGGGTAGGGACTGGCGGGACGATTACCGGTGTAGGAGAATATTTGAAATCAAAAAATCCTGCGATTCAAGTAGTTGCAGTTGAGCCTGCCTCCAGCCCGGTTTTGTCAAAGGGAGTATCTGGTGCGCATAAAATACAGGGAATAGGTGCAGGTTTTGTTCCGGAAGTGTTAAATCCTAATATTTATGATGAAGTTATTGCAGTTGAAGACGAGGATGCATTTGTAGAGGGAAGGAGCTTTGCACGAAGTGAGGGTATTTTAGTGGGCATCTCTTCCGGCGCTGCTTTAAAGGCGGCAGTTATGCTGGCGAAAAGACCAGAAAATGAGGGAAAAACAATTGTTGTACTTCTTCCTGATTCGGGAGACAGATATTTGTCCACACCTTTATTTTGTAATAACTAAAAATCATATGTAATGTAACAGTTCAGCCATGCGAAAATGATTGTGCAATATGACCGTGGAAACTTGCTCACTAAGGGCAGATTGTACAATCATTTTCATAGAGCGGACGCCCGACATGAAATAAGTTGTCGAAAATAATCTATCTGATTTATGCAAGATGTATAAACCGACAACTTATGAATGGGCATGGCTGAACCGTTACTTAATTTCTATGTACTTATTGACATTTTGATGTCATAACAGTATAATGAACCAACTGTAAAATTCAGCATTTTCTATTGAATTACAGGTGAGGTATATTGGAGGAGAGAAGAGTAATGAAAAAATTTATGACAAAATTGATCTGCCTAACCCTTGCAACAGTACTTGTTTTGGCTGTGGCCGGCTGTTCTTCTAAGGATCAGGGCGGTTCGTCAAAGGATGGAGCAGGTGAAGCAGGAAATGAAGCCTCTGTAGAAGGAAAGATTATAAATGTAGGAGTTACAGATTCCCTTGGAGGATTGAATCCCTTTGTGATTGATCAGACAGAAATTAATAAATATGCAGTAGGGTTGATGTTTTTGCCCCTTATGGAGCTTGATCAAGATATGAATTTTCAGGGGATGCTGGCAGATTCTATTACCACAGAGGATAATATGAACTTTGTGGTGCACATTGATGAAAAAGCTACATGGTCGGATGGTACGCCTGTTACGGCGGAAGATGTGGAATATACGGTCCGCCGTCTGGCAAGTCCTATCGTGAATAATACAACCTTAATGCTTTATGCCTTTGAGGGAACCAGTGATGAGGGCTTTGTGGAAGAGGGTGCTGAGAGTATGGCTGGTGTTCAGGTAATTGATGAAAAGACAGTCCAGTTTACTTCCAAGTATCCTATGGCGCTTACCACCTTTGAAAACACATATGCAAGGTACATTCACACTATGCCGAAAAAGGTGCTTGAGCAGTTTAGTGAGGAAGAACTGTTGACATCAGACTGGTTTAGTAAGCCTGATGTGGTCAGTGGTCCCTTTTTTGTGACAGATTTTGATAATGATCATTATATTTCTTATGAAGCAAATGCAGACTACTGGAAAGGTGCACCGAAGATTGATAAGTTAAATATAAGAATTATAGACGCCAGTCAGGTTTATGCAGGTCTTCAGTCAGGTGAAATTGATATTACACATCACACCATGACTGCAATTCCTCAGGAAGATTATGAAAGTATAGAGGCACTTGAAAACGTGGAAACAGTATATGGCTCTCCCATTACAAATCAGTCAGCCTTTATCCAGACAGCAAACATTACAGATGCCAGAGTACGTCAGGCGCTTGTCTATGCAATTGACAGGCAGAAGCTTGTTGATGAGCTTTTAAAAGGCCATGGAGAGGTGGTAGACGGATTCCTTTCCTCTGCAAGTCCATTTTTTGATGAGGGAGTCACACCTATTTCTTATGATCCTGAAAAAGCAAAGGAACTTCTTCAGCAGGCAGGGTGGGATGGTTCACAAACCCTCAGGTTTTATGTAAATTCCGGTGATGGTACTTTTGTAAATGGAGCACAGGTGCTTGTGGCACAGTGGGCGGCAGTGGGGATTAATGTGGAGGTACAGACAGTAGATCTGGCAACACTTATGACGGTAGCAGGAACCACCGATTATGATATTCTTGCAGTGCAGTATACTTATGCACCAGTAGATCCTTATCCTGATGTAGACTGGCTTCTTAGCGGTGAAGGAAGCTGGACCGGTTATCATAGTGATGAAATCAGTGAAGCGTTAGCAGGAACACAAAAGACCAGTGACATTGATGAGATCAGGGATTTGTATTCTGTTGTAGATAAGAAGGTGCAGGAGGATGTTCCCATGTTTTCCGTATATATTATCAGTGCGCAGGGAGCGGTGAGTAAACGTATAAGCGGCGCAGTACCCAGTGCATATGGATTCTTTAATGATGTACAGAACTGGGATGTTGTGCAGTAGTTTAAAATGGTGAGGAAAGACAAATGTCACATTTGCTTGAGGTAAAGGGGTTAACCACCGTTTTTACTGGTGATTATGGTAAAAATATCACTGTGGATCACATTGATTTTCATGTAGATGAAGGAGAGGTGGTCTGCATTGTAGGAGAATCAGGGTGTGGAAAAAGTGTAACCTCATTATCAATTATGGGATTGTTAGGAAAGGGCGGAGCTGTCATTGACGGCTCTGTCTTCTTTGACGGCAGGAACCTTCTTTCTATGAGTGAAAAAGAACTGGATAAAATTCGGGGAGATCAGCTTACCATGATCTTTCAGGATCCGCTTACCTCATTAAATCCTGTTTTTACAGTGGGGAAGCAGATAACGGAAAGCATAAAAGCACATATGCATTTGTCAGGCAAAGAAGCAGATGCGCGTGCCAAAATGCTGCTTGAGAAGGTGGGAATGCCGGATGCGCGTGGAGTAATGAAAAAATATCCCCATGTCCTTTCAGGGGGAATGCGCCAAAGAGTAATGATAGCGATGGCATTATCCTGTAATCCAAAGCTGCTGATTGCAGACGAGCCTACAACAGCTTTAGACGTGACGATTCAGGCACAGATCATGGAACTTTTAGGGAAACTTCAAAGAGAAACTGGAATGTCCATGATTTTGATTACCCATGACATTGGTCTGGTTGCAAATATGGCGGACAGAGTATTTGTGATGTACGCAGGCCAGATGATTGAGGAAGCATCTGTGGAAGAATTGTTCGAACGCCCCGTTCATCCCTATACAAGGGCGCTTCTCGATACAGTTCCTACGATACGGGATGATGCGGGGCGCAGGTTGGTGTCGATTCCTGGCATTGTACCGGAAAGCTATGATAATATTAAAGGGTGCCGGTTCGCAGACCGGTGTAAATATAGAAGGCCGGAGTGTGATATGCCACAGGAAGATTATGAGTTTGGAGAAGGCCACAGGGCGAAATGCATTGTAATGAAGGAGGAGCTAACTGGTGGAAATTAAGGAAAAAATGCCCCTCGTTCAAGTAGAGAACATGAAAAAATATTATCCTATTAAGGGAGGAATTATTGATCATGTCACTGGCTATGTAAAAGCAGTTGACGGGGTGAGCTTTTCTATTATGGAAGGGGAAACTTTAGGGCTGGTAGGTGAATCAGGCTGTGGAAAATCCACGGTAGGCCGCCAACTGGTAGGTCTGGAGCATCCCACGGAAGGTAAAATTATTTTTGACGGTCAGGATTTATCAAAGCTTAAGAAAAAAGAAATGATGAAGATAAGGACTCAGCTTCAAATGATTTTCCAAGATCCTTATTCTTCTTTAAATCCCAGAAAACACGTTTTTGAAATTCTTTCCCAGCCTATGCTGTATCATCACAGATCAACCAAGGAAACTGTGGAAAAAGATATTGTAGAGATTTTAGATATGGTAGGACTTCCCAGAAGCATTTTGGGCAGATATCCTCATGAATTTTCTGGTGGACAAAGACAACGAATCGGTATTGCCAGAGCACTTTCTCTTAACCCCAGATTTATTGTCTGTGACGAACCGGTAAGTGCGCTGGATGTATCTATACAGGCACAGATATTGAATTTGCTGAAGGAGCTCCAAAAGAAACTGCATTTAACACTGCTTTTTGTGGGACATGGCTTGGGAGCGGTAAATTACGTCAGCGATAGGATCGCTGTGATGTATCTTGGAAAAATTGTAGAATTTGGGGATGCAAAGGATATTTTTAATCATCCTGTTCATCCTTACACCAGAGCACTTTTAGACGCGGTTCCGGTGCCGGATCCTAAGGAAAAAAAGAAGGAACGAAAACTTCTTCAGGGTGAGATAGGAGACAGCATTCATCCGCCAAAGGGATGCCGTTTTCATCCCAGATGCCCTTATGCTGCTGAAATATGCAGCCAAAAAGAACCAAAATTATCAGAAACTGAGGCTGGAACTATGCACTATGCGGCCTGTCCTATTATACTTACAAAGCATTAAGACATTTTACAGGTTTTGTGGGAGACCTGAACAAGGAGGAACGGGACATTGGGTAAATATATTGTTAAAAGAATTTTAATTGCCATTCCTGTGCTCATAGGTATTACAATAATTGACTATGCAATTATGTGCATGGCAGGGAGTCCGCTGGAAATGCTGCAGGGGCCAAGGGTATCGGAAGCAGCGGTGGAAGCGAAAAGAATCGCACTAGGGCTTGATAAACCTTTTTATATACAATACTTTGTGTGGCTTTCGCAGCTTCTTCACGGAAATATGGGGTATTCCATGAAATCTTATCAGCCTGTAAGCGAGATGATAGGCAGCCATTTAGGACCAACGCTGCTTTTAATGGGGGTATCCCTGATTGTCAGCCTTTTTATGGCAATCCCTGCGGGGATTTACAGTGCAATCAAACAGTACTCCAAAGGAGATTACGCAGTGGTTACGCTTTCCTTTTTGGGCAGCAGCATACCGGGATTTTTTTTATCTTTGCTGTTGATCTATATTTTTACCGTAAAATTGGGATGGCTGCCCTCCAGTGGAATGACAACACTTGGGACGCAGGGAGGTTTTGCAGACGTTGCAAAGCATATGGTTATGCCTGTGATTGTGCTTGCAGTCTCTATTGCTGGAAGAAATATCAGATACATCAGAAGTGCAATGTTGGAGATTTTGCAGCAGGATTATCTTCGTACAGCACGCGCTAAGGGAATTGGTAATTTTAAGGTGATTAATAAACATGCGCTTCGCAATGCGCTGGTACCTATTGTAACCGTTATAGGTATGGAAATTCCCGTTATGTTTGGCGGTGCGGTGATCGTAGAACAGGTTTTTTCATGGCCGGGGCTTGGGCTTATGACAATGAGTGCCATCACTAGTAGAGATTTTCCAGTAATCATGGGAGTATGCCTTTTGTCAGCAGTTGTGGTTTTGATTGCTAATCTGATCACAGATATTTTGTATGCATTGGTAGACCCTACAATTCAATTGAATTAGGAGGGTGACATGAGAAAAAAAATAAATCAGCAGAAGCTAATAAAAGATATAGCAAATGAAAGCTATTTTCAGACGGTGCTGCGGCGTTTTTGCCATCATCATCTGGCAGTGGTCAGTTTAATGATTTTGATTCTTCTTGGTGGTGCAGCACTTTTGGCGCCTGTGATAGCACCTTATTCCCCAGATGAGATTGTAGGGCCTTTCAGCGGCGCACCCAGTAAAGAATTCTGGCTTGGTACAGATCAGATTGGGAGAGATGTGTTTAGCAGAATTTTATACGCTATGAGAATTTCATTATTGGTAGGAATTATGGCAACCTTGATCTCTACAGTGGTTGGTGTTGTGCTGGGATTGATTGCAGGCTATTTTGGCGGTATTGCTGACATGGCCATAATGCGTTTTACAGATATGGTGATGTCTTTTCCTTATATTTTACTTGTACTTGTGGCGGCGGCGATTTTTAAACCGGGATTATGGAATATAATTTTAATTCTTGGTTTTGTTGACTGGCCGGGAATTGCAAGGCTTGTGCGTGGTAATGTGTTAAATTTGCGGGAAACAAATTTTGTGAAAGGAAACATTGTCGCTGGGATGCCCCTTCGGCATATTTTGTTTTCAGAAATACTTCCAAATACAGTAGCCCCTATTTTAGTTTATGCAACCTCCGTATTAGCACTCTCTATGCTGGATGAAGCAGCGCTTAGCTTTCTTGGACAGGGGGTGCAGCCTCCTACTGCAAGTCTGGGCAATATGTTAAATGGTGCACAGTCCCTTACGGTGCTGACAAAGCAGCCCTGGCTTTGGATTCCGCCAGGCCTTTTGATCATAGTATTGGTTATGGCTATCAATTTTATTGGAGATGCTTTGAGAGATGCACTTGATCCAAACAGTAACAGATAAGTTGGCAGAGTTTTGCTTCTTTTATATGCGATAAGCATGGAGATTGATATGGAAAAACAATTGATTGAATGGTTTGAATGGTTTCATAAAAATCCAGAATTATCTTATGAGGAATATAAAACCACAGCAAGGATTCGGGAAATTCTGATTCAGGCAGGGGTGGAAGTTCTTCCATTTGAACTGGAAACTGGACTGATTGCAGTCATTCATGGAAAAAGAAAGGGAGCGGTGAGAGCCCTGCGTTGTGATATAGATGCCCTCCCTATTATAGAAGAAACAGGGCTTTCCTATGCTTCCTGCCATAATGGAAAAATGCATGCCTGCGGGCATGATTTTCATATTGTGGCAGGAATTGGATGTGCACTTTTGCTTAATCAGAAAAAGGACGAGCTTGCGGGTACAGTGAAGGTGATATTTCAGCCGGCAGAGGAAAGTTCTTTAGGTGCACTGAAGATATTAGAAACGTCTGTGATGAAGGATGTGGAAAGAATTTGGGGAATTCATGCAGATCCCACAAATGAAATAGGGGTGCTGGGAATCAGGGAAGGCAGCGTAAGTGCGGCCGTGGACAGGTTTGTGATTACAGTAAAGGGAAAGGGCTGCCACGGAGCACATCCGGATGAGGGGATAGATCCTGTACCAGCGGCAGCCGCCATTGTGCAGGCACTTCAAACAATTGTAACCAGAAATAGAAATGCTTTTCATCCTGCTTTGATCAGTGTTACAAGGATGGAAGCAGGAAATACCTGGAATGTGATACCGGAAACTGCAGTGTTGGAAGGCACTGTCCGCACAATGGACAGGGAAGACAGGATTTTGTTTGAAAGAAGGATGAAAGAGATTGCAGAAAGTGCTGCAAGGGCTTATGGGGCGGAAGCAGGGGTAAAATGGATTCCGGGACCGCCTGCGGTATCCAATGATACTTTTATGGTGGAGAAAAGTATTCAGACAGCAAAGGCATGTGGATTTGACGTGGTGCCTGAAGAAACGTCTATGGGAGGAGATGATTTTTCTTTTTATGAGGAGAAAGTTCCGGGATGCTATATTAAAGTAGGGACAGGAAGAGGCCAGCTAATCCATCAGCCTGGATTTAAGGTGGACGAAAGAGTGATATGGCCGACTGTGAAATATCTGGTAAATTTATTGAATGATTAATAATTATTAAAATTTAATAAATAATGTTGACTAAAAAATGTACAAATGTTATGCTTGATGCATAAATAACAGGTGAAAAATCGAAAATTCGTATTTAGGGCAGAGCTTCAGGAATTTAAGAAAAAGGAAGGCCAAATTATGAATAAAGAAAATTTAATACAACTAATTTATGACGATCTTCAGGAAATGATAAAACAGCAAAAATTTATGAATGATCGTTTGAATGGTATGGATAAGCGTTTCGAAAGCATAGATAAGCGTTTTGAAAGTATAGATAAGCGCTTTGAGAATATAGACAAACGCTTTGATCATCTTGAGGCAAAGGTTCTTGAGAATACGGCAGAGATTAAGAAGATTAATTTGTGCATTGAAAATGAGATACGTCCCAGTATTATGCGCATCGCAGAAGCACATTTGGATTTGAACCGTAAATTGGATGAAGCTTTAAAGATAGACCAACAAAAGGAGAAGATGGCATTGAGACTGAATTTCCTTGAAGGAAGAATGGACCGTTTAGAGGCAAAAGCTGTTGGGCCTGCATAAAAATAAAGAGCAAACGTAAGAGCAGGTGTTGTCTTTAAGTAATAAAAGGCAACACCTGTTATTTTACTTTCCACTCATCTGGTCCAATAAATTGATTTTAATATCATATAGTTTTTTAGATAAATCCACATATACTTTGTGAGGATTTACGAACCGCTTGGTTTCCTCCCAAAGAGTACTTAGTTCCTGCTGGCAGTAGTTTCTGATTTCCATAACCTTTGGAGAGGTATAACAGCATTTTCCATTTTTAAATATAGGAACCATTAATTCGCGTAAAGTAAAGGTACCAGCTTCCAGCCTGGTTTTTTTCCAAGGTTCTAAAGGATCAAAAAGCAGGAGAGGTTCTTCTTCTGAGAAATTTTCATCAACCAGACAGATCAGATCAGCTTTTAATTTGCCTGAGTCTTTATCATATATCCGATAGATTGTTTTATTGCCGGGGTTTGTCACTTTTTCAGTATTTTCTGATAATTTAATTTTAGGAATGAAATTTCCGTCGTCTCCCATGACTGCCGCCAGTTTATAGACACCGCCAAAAGCAGGGTTATCCTTTGCAGTAATCAGATTAGTGCCTACACCCCAGGAAGTAATAGCCGCCCCTTGAAGTTTTAAACTTTCAATCAGGTATTCATCCAGATCATTGGATGCAGAGATAACTGCATCTGTAAATCCGGCATCGTCTAACATTTTGCGGGCCTTTTTGGATAAATAAGCCAAGTCGCCGCTGTCTAAACGAATTCCGTAATAAGTAAGCGGAATGCCTTCTTTCTGCATTTCCTGAAATACCCGAATGGCATTTGGAACACCAGATTTTAAAGTGTCATATGTATCTACCAGCAGAATACACGCGGAAGGATACATGTCGGCATAGGTTTTAAAGGCTGTATATTCATCTGGAAAACTCATGATCCAGCTGTGGGCATGCGTGCCTTTAACGGGTACATCAAAAAGCTGTCCACAAAGTACATTGGAGGTACCGATGCATCCACCAATCACAGCAGCGCGTGCTCCATAGATGCCAGCATCAGGGCCTTGTGCGCGGCGGAGTCCAAATTCCATAATGCCGTCTCCCTTGGCGGCATAACAGACTCTGGCGGCTTTTGTAGCAATCAGACTTTGATGGTTTATAATATTGAGGATGGCAGTTTCTACCAGTTGAGCCTCCATAATTGGTGCAATTACTTTTACCAATGGTTCTCTTGGAAAAACAACGGTTCCTTCTGGAATCGCATATATATCGCCGGAAAATTTAAAATCTGCAAGATACTCTAAAAAATCGTGATCAAAAATATGTAGGCTTGCCAGATAATCAATATCCTGTTTGGAAAAATGCAGCTCTTTTATATATTTGATCAATTGCTCCAGACCGGCGGCAATTGCATAGCCTCCGTTGCAGGGATTGGTTCTGTAAAATGCATCAAAAATTACTGTTTCATTTCGGTCTTTGTGTTTGAAATAGCCCTGCATCATGGTTAATTCATAAAGATCTGTCAGTAGAGTTAAATTTTGTCTGTCCATAAAAGGCTCCTTTTTAAAAATAGTCTGAAAAGTATGGTTTTTCAACAGGGATTAATCGTTCCAGCCAGGTCAGCATATAGTATTCTGTCTGGATTTTTTCATGTTCATAAAGATAAGAAGGGCGTTTATACCCCATCATCATGGTTGTTAAAGTGTTTATATCAAGTTCTACAACATTGATGGATTGGTTATTTTCAACCTGTTCGCAAATCGTTTCACCTTCATGCCAGGAAACCATATAATCACCTTCATTCCAGGGAGCCATTTGATCATGTACTTTAAAGTGGAGTTTAAAGTCCTCAGGCTGAATCTGATAAGGATAATACTCCAGAAAGCTGCGTACATTAACAATTCGTGCCATAATATAGGGAGAAATTGTTTCTGTAATTTCACTATCTTCAAAAAGATATGCCATTGGTTCACCAGAGTAGTTGTCACCCTGAACCTGTGTTACCATAGAAAAATGGGCACTGATATAATTCCATAAGCCATAGTTGGCTTCAATATTTAAATATACCATTTCCTTGATATGAAAAATTTCATTGGCAATATAATAAACAACATAGCCTAGCGGCTTATGATCTTTATTATAATAGACGGCTGCGATCATATCGTCATTGTCCCAACGCCAGTATTCTTCCCAGGATAAAGTATCCCGGATCAGACATCCGTGGCGCTGCAGGGCAAAATAAGAATGTACATTATGATAATCTTCGGAATCCAGACTAACTCTTTCTACCATTCCCATAACCGGACGGGCTTTAGGAAGCTGGGTGTCTTTTACAGTAAAGGTTAATTTGTCTGAAACGATTTCCCAACCCATTTTCCTATAAAAAGGAATGGAATAAGGATAAAGAAAAGAAATAGACATCTCCTGTTCATGAATATAATTGAGGGCATGCTTCATAAGGGAATGAATTAAGCCTCTTCCTGTGTATTCAGGGTAAGTGGCAACACCGGTGATGCCGCCCATTTCCATGATTTCGTCGTGAATATTAACTTTCATGGAATAAACTACGATCATGGATGCTAATTTTTCTTTATAAAACCAGCCAAGAACATAGGCTTCTTCCAGGATAGGCCTTTTTGCATATTTTATTTCATCCTGTTCCCATCCTGTTTGAAATAAATCATAAGATGTAACCTGAAATGCGTATTGGAGCAGGGCGTTAAACTGTTCCAGATCACTTTTATCAAGCTCCCGCATTCGAAAATCGCCATTTGATTCCAGATAGATTTCTACTTTTTTGTCTCCCATAAATTGATGCCTTTCTGAAGCAGAGGAGAAGCGCTTCAATCCTTTTACATATCTATTTTACACCAGGAAAAAGTCCTCGTCTATGAATTAATAAAAATTTATTTCAAGCAACTACTTGACAAAACCTGTCTTTTTGATGTACGTTTTTAAAAGTAAAGGCAATGACGAAGACAGTAACTGTTTTTTGAACGTTTCAGAGAGCTGGGAAAGGTGTAAACCGGTATTAGTAGAAAAACAGCGAATATCACTTCTGAGCTGCGAACTGAAAGCATGTGGCGAGTAGGCTTGGCCGGAATCCTCCGTTACAGGATGGCATATTAATCCGTAGAATAATCGGTGCGTATGAGTAAACAGGTGGTTTAACGTGGCTAAGACAGCCCCGTCCTATTTACGGACGGGGTTTTTTTGACGGGATATATCCGGCATTTTCAAATTTGAAACAGCAATAATATCTGGAACCGTCTGTACACAGATAAATTAATCCTGGATCAGGAAAAGAAAGGAAGAAAGCTATGTATCAGAAAGTATCTACAGACTTAAATTTTGTAAGCCGGGAAAAAGAAATTGAAAAATTCTGGCGGGAAAATGACATTTTTAAAAAAAGTATGGAAAATAGGAAGGAAGGTCCCACTTACACATTTTATGACGGGCCGCCTACTGCAAACGGAAAGCCTCATATTGGCCATGTGTTAACCCGCGTTATTAAAGATATGATTCCCAGATACCGGACCATGAAGGGGTATATGGTTCCCAGAAAGGCAGGATGGGATACACATGGACTTCCAGTGGAGCTGGAAGTGGAAACACTGCTGGGCTTAGATGGCAAGGAACAGATTGAGGAATATGGGCTGGCGCCGTTTATTGATAAATGTAAAGAGAGTGTATGGAAATATAAAGGCATGTGGGAGGATTTTTCTGCAACAGTAGGATTTTGGGCAGATATGGATGATCCCTATGTGACCTATCATGATGATTTTATTGAGTCGGAATGGTGGGCGTTAAAACAAATCTGGGATAAGGGACTGCTTTATAAAGGATTTAAGATTGTTCCTTATTGTCCCAGGTGTGGAACCCCCCTTTCTTCCCATGAAGTTGCACAGGGGTATAAGGCTGTTAAGGAACGTTCTGCGGTAGTGCGTTTTAAAGTGGTGGGAGAAGATGCTTATTTCCTGGCATGGACCACAACGCCTTGGACGCTTCCTTCAAATGTAGCCCTTTGTGTGAATCCGGAGGAAACTTATGTAAAAGTGAAAGCGGCAGATGGCAATGTTTATTATATGGCGCAGGCTCTGCTTGACACAGTGTTAGGAAAACTAGCAGAAGAAGGAAAAGACGCATATGAAGTTTTTGATACTTTTACAGGAAAAGACCTGGAATATAAAGAATATGAGCCATTGTTTGCCTGTGCAGGAGAGGCTGCGGTAAAACAGCATAAAAAAGGACATTTTGTGACATGTGATAATTATGTTACCATGACAGACGGTACCGGTATTGTTCATATTGCACCTGCTTTTGGTGAAGATGATGCCCAGGTGGGACGCAAGTATGACCTTCCTTTTGTCCAGTTTGTAGATGGCAAGGGCAATATGACGGAGGAAACGCCCTATGCAGGTAAATTTGTAAAGGATGCAGACAAGGATATCTTAATTGATCTTGATAAGGAAGGAAAGCTGTTTGATGCGCCTAAGTTTGAGCATGACTATCCTTTCTGCTGGAGATGTGATACCCCGCTTATTTATTATGCAAGAGAATCCTGGTTCATTAAGATGACAGCAGTGCGTGATGATCTGGTGCGCAATAATAAGACTGTCAACTGGATTCCAGAATCTATCGGGGAAGGACGCTTTGGGAACTGGCTTGAAAATATTCAGGACTGGGGTGTTTCCAGAAACCGCTACTGGGGGACACCTTTAAATATTTGGGAATGTGAAAGCTGTGGGCATCAGCAGGCTATTGGTTCCAGAGAAGAACTGGAAAAATTAAGCGGCAATCCGTTGGCAAAGACAGTAGAATTGCACAGACCATATATTGATGAGATCACCTGTACCTGCCCTGAATGCGGAAAAATGATGAAGAGAGTGCCCGAGGTGATAGACTGCTGGTTTGACTCAGGTGCAATGCCTTTTGCACAGCATCATTATCCTTTTGAAAATAAGGAGCTGTTTGAGGCGCAGTTTCCGGCTCAGTTTATTTCAGAAGCTGTAGATCAGACAAGAGGGTGGTTTTACTCTTTGATGGCAGAGTCTACGCTGCTGTTCAACAAGGCACCATATGAAAATGTAATCGTGCTTGGACATGTGCAGGACGAAAACGGGCAAAAGATGAGTAAGTCTAAGGGAAATGCGGTAGATCCTTTTGAAGCCCTTTCTACTTACGGCGCAGATGCTATCCGCTGGTATTTTTATATTAATTCTGCCCCTTGGCTCCCTAACAGGTTTCATGGTAAGGCAGTGATGGAAGGACAGCGTAAATTCCTTGGAACCTTATGGAATACCTATGCATTCTTTATTCTTTATGCCAATATTGATAATTTTGACGCAACAAAATATACCTTAGAGTATGATAAACTTCCTGTGATGGATAAGTGGCTTTTATCAAAGCTGAATACTGCAATTAAAGAAGTGGATGAAAATCTGGATAATTACAGAATTCCAGAAGCAGCAAGGGTTTTGGATAACTTTGTGGATGAAATGAGCAACTGGTATGTACGCCGCTGCCGTGAACGCTTCTGGGCAAAGGGGATGGAGCAGGATAAAATCAATGCATATATGACGCTTTACACTGCACTGGTTGAGATTTGTAAGTGTGCAGCACCGCTGATTCCTTTTATGACGGAAGAAATTTATTTGAATCTGGTAAAGAGTAATGATAAGGAAGCACCGGAAAGCATTCATTTGTGTGATTTCCCTAAAGCAAATGATGCCATGATTGATAAAAAGCTGGAAGAGAGCATGGAGGAAGTGCTGGATATTGTAGTCATGGGACGTGCTGCCCGGAATGCTGCAAACATCAAAAACCGTCAGCCCATTGGCGTTATGTATGTGAAAGCCCCCCATACCCTTGACGATTATTTTAAAGAGATTATTGAAGATGAATTAAATATAAAAGAAGCAGTATTTAAAGAGGATGTAAGTGATCTTACCAGTTATAGCTTTAAGCCTCAGTTAAAGACAGTAGGTCCTAAATATGGGAAACAGCTTGGAGGCATTAGGGAATATCTCCAGACAGTGGATGGAACCCAGGCAATGAAGCAGCTTAAGGCAGAAGGGGCGCTTAAATTTGAAATAAATGGCGTGGAGATTTCTCTTGCAGAAGAAGACCTGCTCATTGACGTGGCACAAAAGGCTGGATTTGTGACCGAAGCTGATAACTATACCACGGTGGTATTGGATACCAATCTTTCCGAAGAGTTGATTGAAGAAGGGTTTGTTTATGAGGTGATCAGTAAAATCCAAACTATGCGTAAGGATGCAGGTTTTGAAGTTATGGATCATATCAGGGTTGCTATTAATGGAAATGAAAGAGTGGCTCAAATTGTTATGGCGAATAAACCTGCAATTGCAGAAAAGGTCTTAGCAGATGAGATTCTTGCAGACGCAGAAATGCCAAATATGAAAGAGTGGAATGTAAACGGCGAAAAAGTTACAGTTGGTGTTGAGAAGATTTGAGCAAAACTTGTGGTTTTTCGCCAGATATAGTATAATATCTTGGAAATAATTTACAAAAAGAAACAATGGAGTGGAGGGAAACTATGATTAAAAAAATGGCGGCACCGGCATCAGTGCCTGTATCACCTACTTTTGATAAGGAACTGTTTAAAAGAAGCGTCCTGTATAATATAAAAACATTATATAGGAAGACGCTGGAGGAGGCCAGCCAGCAGCAGATTTTTCAGGCTGTTGCCTATGCAATTAAAGATGCTGTGGTTGACAACTGGCTGACATCTCAAAAGGAATTTGAAAAACAGGATCCTAAAATGGTTTATTATTTATCTATGGAGTTCCTTATGGGGCGGGCCCTTGGAAATAATATCATTAACCTGCAGGCTTATCAGCCGGTAAAGGAAGTGTTGGAGGAACTGGGACTTGATTTGAATGTGATTGAAGATCAGGAGCCGGATGCAGCCCTTGGAAACGGTGGTTTAGGCCGTCTTGCAGCATGTTTTTTGGATTCTCTTGCTACTTTAGGATATGAAGCTTATGGATGCGGCATCAGATACCGTTATGGAATGTTTAAGCAGGAAATCAGGGATGGTTACCAGGTAGAGGTGCCGGATAACTGGCTGGTGGACGGAAACCCTTTTGAACTCCGGCGGCCTGAGTATGCAAAAGAAGTTAAGTTTGGCGGGTATGTAAATGTACATATAGATGAAAATGGAAGAAGTAATTTTGTGCAGGAGGGATATCAGAGTGTTAAAGCGATTCCCTATGATCTTCCTATTGTAGGTTATGGAAATGGAATGGTAAATACACTTCGTATCTGGGATGCGGAGCCGGTAGAATGCTTTAAACTGGATTCTTTTGATAAGGGTGATTACCAAAAAGCTGTGGAGCAGGAGAATCTGGCAAGAAATATTGTAGAAGTGCTTTATCCTAATGATAACCATTATGCAGGAAAAGAACTTCGCTTAAAACAGCAGTACTTCTTTATTTCTGCCTCCGTACAGGCAGCAGTTGCCAAATATATGAGAAGCCATAAGGATGTGAGAAAATTTTATGAAAAGGTTACTTTCCAGTTGAATGACACACATCCTACTGTAGCAATAGCTGAACTTATGAGAATTCTTATGGATGAACATTATTTGACATGGGATGAGGCATGGGCTGTGACAACCAAAACTTGTGCGTACACCAATCATACAATTATGTCAGAAGCTTTGGAAAAATGGCCGATTGAACTGTTTTCCAGATTGCTTCCCAGAATTTATCAGATTATCGAAGAAATTAACCGCAGGTTTATTATTAAGATACAGGAAATGTATCCTGGCAACCAAGAAAAGATTCGTAAGATGGCAATTATTTATGACGGACAGGTAAAGATGGCGCATCTTGCAATCGTTGCAGGTTTTTCCGTTAACGGAGTGGCAAAACTTCACACAGATATTTTAAAGAAACAGGAACTTAAAGATTTTTATGAAATGATGCCTGATAAGTTTAATAATAAAACCAATGGCATTACACAGAGACGTTTCCTGCTTCATGGAAATCCTCTTCTTGCTGACTGGGTAACTGCCCATGTAGGCAGCGACTGGATCACAGACCTTTCTAAGATCAGTAAATTGAAGATTTATGCAGATGATGAGAAGTCCCAGCAGGAATTCATGAATATTAAATACCAGAATAAAGTACGTCTGGCACGTTACATTCAGGAGCACAACGGAATCGAAGTTGATCCCCGTTCCATTTTCGACGTACAGGTTAAGAGGCTGCATGAATATAAGCGTCAGCTTTTAAACATTCTCCATGTGATGTATTTGTACAATCAGCTTAAGGATAATCCTGATATGGATTTTTATCCCAGAACATTTATTTTTGGAGCAAAGGCAGCAGCAGGATATTATAATGCAAAGATGACAATTAAGCTGATTACTTCGGTAGCAGATGTGGTTAACAATGATCCTGCCATCAAAGGTAAGATTAAGGTGGTATTTATAGAAAACTACAGGGTTTCCAATGCGGAACTTATTTTTGCAGCAGCAGATGTTTCAGAGCAGATTTCAACAGCAAGTAAAGAAGCATCTGGTACAGGAAATATGAAGTTTATGTTAAATGGAGCATTGACTATCGGTACTATGGATGGTGCAAATGTAGAAATCGTGGAAGAAGTAGGTGCGGAAAATGCATTTATCTTCGGACTTTCTTCCGATGAAGTAATTAATTATGAGAATCATGGCGGATATGATCCTACGGAAATCTTTAATAATGATCCTGATGTGAGAAAAGTGTTGATGCAGTTAATCAATGGAACCTTTTCACCAAACGATCCTGACAGATTCCGCACTCTTTACAATTCGCTGTTAAATACACTAAGCACAGCAAAAGCAGATACTTATTTTATATTGAAAGATTTTAAGTCTTATGCTGAGGCACAGAAGAAAGTAGAAAAGGCTTACTGTGATGAAAAGGGATGGGCAAGAAGCGCAATCTTAAATGTGGCATGCAGTGGTAAGTTTACATCTGACAGAACTATTCAGGAATATGTGGATGAGATATGGCATCTGGATAAGGTGACACTTCCCAAAAGAAAAAAATAGAACTTGATAAAAGTTGCGTATGTGCGGCAGGAAACTGCCGCACATGTTGTATATCTTAAACAGGATATGACAGGCAGGATTTGAAGAAAAATATTGCCAGAGGATTCATTTTATTTATGGGTTTGATTATTGATCAGAAAAGGAGACAGAGCATGTCGGAGCAGTTTTCAAGGACGGAGCGTCTTTTTGGGAAAAAGGCAGTGGAGCAGCTTATGCAGGCAAGGGTGGCAGTATTTGGAATCGGCGGAGTGGGCGGCCATGCCCTGGAGGCGCTGGTGCGCAGCGGCGTAGGATCGGTAGATATTATTGACAATGATAAAGTGTGCTTATCAAATTTAAACCGTCAGATAATTGCCACTTACAAGACGCTGGGCCAATATAAAGTAGATGCGGCAGAAGAAAGAATGAAAGAAATTAACCCGGATGTGGTTATTCATAAACATCAGGTCTTTTTTTTGCCGGAAACGGCTGACCGATTTGACTTTTCCAAGTATGATTACGTGATTGATGCCATTGATACGGTGACAGGAAAGATAGAGCTTGCAGTCAGGGCGGGTAAAGCAGGCATTCCTATCATCAGTTCTATGGGGGCAGGCAATAAGGCAGATCCAACTGCATTTGAAGTGGCTGATCTTTATGAGACCAGCATCTGCCCTCTTGCAAAAGTGATGCGGCGGGAATTGAAAAAAAGAGGGATCAGCAGATTAAAAGTAGTTTATTCAAAAGAACTGCCTCTGGCGCCTATAGAATTAGAATGTGACACAACATCCATAAACCTGCCGGAATCAGAAGGCAGGGAATGTAAGGAGAACGAGATAGCAGAAAACACAGAAAGCAGGCGCCGGCAGGTGCCGGGAAGCAGCGCTTTTGTACCTTCTGTGGCAGGACTGATTATGGCAGGCGAGGTAGTGAAAGATTTAATAAATGGTGAGAAAAAGAAAGATGCAAATGGTAAGGCGGGATTGCCATTGTCTTTTTTGTAAATGCTTATAAAACTGTAGGGAGAATATTGTCTGATTCTAAATATTTGGATATAGTATGCCGATAAACAATAAAATAAAAGATATTCTTGTTTTAAACATAAAACGCAGCTAAGGACAGCATTATGATTTCCAGGAGGGATACGGAAATTATGGTGCTGTCTTTATGGTTAAATTGTTGACTGTCTGGCAGAACAATTTGCGTTAGCTTTTTAAAACAGGAAAAAGAAGGGAGAGTATAATTATGCAGGTAGGAGATATGAGACAGTTTTTAGAGAATCAGCAGGGGAAGGTAAGAAAGAGAAAAGAGGAAGAGAAACGGATCAAAAAGGGCATTTATCAGATGCAGGTGATGATAGATGGTCAGAATATGGAAACATTTGATAAGGAGCAGAAAAAGAGCAAGGAGCGTGTACAGCAGTCTGAAGAGGTACAAAAGGAATCGGAAAGTCAAAACAGAGAACGGAAAAAAACAGATGTGAAGACAGAAATGGAAAAGATGCTGTCAGCAGTGGGAAAAAATTTGAATTTTGCAAGCGGCGGTAATGCGCAAGTCTGATCTTCCTGGTAAAAAGAATTTCTTTGCTTGAAAATATGGATGGTTGGTATACAATAGAATTATAAAGCAGAGAAAGGGAGGGTATTATGCTGAAAAATATAGTTTTTACGGAAAAACCGGAGGAAGAAGAACTGAAGGAACGCCTAAAAAACGCAAGGGAAAAGCTTATGGATCAGCAGATGCAGATCAAAGAGCATAAGATTCCTGTTTTGGTGCTTGTGGAAGGATGGGGGACAGCAGGAAAAGGAAGTGCCATAGGACAGGTGATTCAAAATATTGATCCAAGGTTTTTTAAGGTGGCAACAATGGATCAGCCCACGGAAGAAGAGAGCAGAAAACCGTTTTTGTGCCGCTATTTTAGCAAGTTGCCGGAGGCCGGAAAGTTTATGCTTTTAGATTCCGGGTGGATGGACGAAATTACCAGAAAGCGTCTCCATGATGGGATGGATAAAAAAACTTATGAGCAGCGGATTGACAGCATAAGAAGATTTGAAAGGCAGTTGACGGACAACGGATATCTGGTAATGAAGTTTTTTTTCCATATCAGCGAGAAGGAACAGAAAAAGCGGATTGACGAGCTTAAGAAGGATATTGATACCAGTTGGCGTGTTAGTGAAAATGATAAATGGCAAAATAAGCATTATAAGAAGTGTGAAGAGGTATTCGGGCAGTATATGGAGGATACCAACACACCTTCTGCCCCTTGGTATATTATTGATTCTAAGTCAAAAAGGTGGGCAGAGCTGCAGGTATTGGAGACTCTGACACAGGGAATAGAAATTGCAATGCAAAACAGGAGCCTTGCAGTTCCACTTTTGCAAAATGTATTTCCTCTTGTAAAGATGCCTAAGCTGTCAGAAGTGGATCTGGATAAGTGTATAGAGGAAGATGAGTATAAGGAAGAGCTTGAAAAACTTCAAAAGCATTTAGGGGAACTTCACAACCGTCTTTACAGGAAACGGGTTCCTGTTGTGATTGTCTATGAAGGTTGGGATGCAGCAGGAAAAGGCGGTAATATTAAGCGCATTACAGGTGCCCTTGATCCCAGAGGCTATGAAGTACAGCCCATTGCAAGTCCTGAACCTCATGAAAAGGCAAGACATTATCTGTGGCGCTTTTGGACAAGGCTGCCGAAAACAGGACATGTGACTATTTTTGACAGAAGCTGGTATGGACGGGTAATGGTAGAGCGGCTGGAAGGCTTTTGCAGTGAGAATGACTGGAAGAGAGCCTATAATGAAATCAATGAGTTTGAAAAAGAACTTCATGACTGGGGTGCCGTCATTATTAAATTCTGGGTACACATAGATAAGGACACCCAGCTTGCCCGTTTTACAGACAGGCAAAATACGCCCGGGAAGCAATGGAAGATCACTGATGAAGATTGGCGTAACAGGGAAAAGTGGGATGACTATGAAGGAGCTGTCAATGAAATGATTCAAAAGACCAGTACTACCTATGCACCCTGGCATATTTTGGAATCGGTGGATAAAAAGTATGCAAGAATTAAAGCACTTAAGATTGTGATTGAAGAATTGGAAAAGGTATTAAAATAACCTTAAATGCAAGGGGAACTGCCTAAGACAGTTCCTCTTTTTAACATAAGGGTGGCTGGCTTGGCAGGCGTTGTTTAACATAAGGATGGCCCCCAGCGCGCGGCATCCATTGTTTTTTGCGTGTGCTTAGCGGTGTACATCAATAAAGGGTTCATACATCATAATGGCGGAATTTTGTACAACAAGCTGTTCATTCAGCAGATTGTTTTCCAGATCAAACTGCTGTTGGTACAGTTCATTATGCCTGCTGTATCCGCCCCAAAATTCACTTCTCATTTCATGATTTCTTTCGACGATTTCATATCGGTATTTTGGCTTGGATGATGCCTTCCACTGTCCATGAAGATATTCGTCGTCCACCCATACCAAAAGCTGATAAGTATCTTGTGTATTGTTTCGAATCATTAAATCTCCGTGAGGGTAAAAGCAGGTGGCGCCGCTGCCGAAGGGTTGTGTCCTGTTAGAATCGGGAAATACATCATAGCTGTGTCTATGGCGTTCTGTTACAGTAAGAGGAGTATGTATGGTCATCCAGAAGATTAAATTGGAAAGCTGGCACAGGCCGCCTCCTGTTCCCGCGTGAAAGGTGCCGGATTTAAGAATCATACCGTCTACATAGCCCTTTCGTTTGGAGGGCCTGCCAATCAGCTTCCAATAGCTGAATACTTTGCCTGGAGGAAGAAGTATCCCATTTAATTTAGCTACAGCAAGTTTTAGGTTAATAATTTTATTGTGCTGCATCCACATATCAACATCTTTCAGCTTGCGTAGAAGGGGGGTTTTATGCATAAAATAAACATACGGAAGGGGATCAGCCTGCTTGATGTTAGTAAACTGGCTGTTCATGGTAATCCAGAGGATGTATCTTAAAAAGCCATAATAAATAAGCCCCAGCTTATTCCTTAAGGCGGAACGTTTTATGGGTTTGGGGATATGGCTGGTTTTGCCTTTTTTGTTATTTTCCATAGTGAATATCTTCCCCCTTTGAAATCTATTTTTATTTTAGCAAATAGCTGTGGATAATACAAATGAACAATCTTTTTATAATATATTACTTGTTTTTGCAGGTAAAAAGGTTTGAAAAATATATTTGACATAATATGACTGCTGTGATAGTCTTTACATAAAAGGACTATTATAATAGTCATATTTTATTTCATAGGAAACTTTGTTCTTATAAAAGACTGGTGGAACAGGGAGCTTGTTATTTAATATAAGGGTGTTTAGCAGGCAGAAAGTTTAAAATAGAGGAAAGGCGGGGATAAAGTGAAATTATTCGATTCGGAAAGAAAAGTTATGGAGGTACTTTGGCGGGAAGGTGAAATTTCTGCCGGGCAGGTGGTAAAGATCTTAAAGGAAGAAATCGGGTGGAACAGGAATACTACTTATACGGTGATTAAAAAATGTGTAGATAAAGGCGCAATTAAGAGAGAAGAGCCAGGGTTTATCTGTCGTCCTTTGATTTCCAGGCAGGAAGTACAGGATTTTGAAACGGAGGAGCTGATTGATAAAATGTTTGACGGTTCTAAGGAAAAGTTTTTTGCTGCTTTTTTGGATGGAAAAAAGTTATCAAAGCAGGAAGTTGATTCTTTAAAGAAACTGATTGACGATTTAAGTTAAGAAAGGAGTGTGGCCATATAAATGGATTTGATACAGATGAGCATGGCAGCAGGTATTTTAATTATGGGTGTTGTTTTCTTCCGCTCTTTGTTTATGCATCGTCTGCCAAAAAAGGTGATGATACTGCTTTGGGAAATAGCGATTTTACGCTTACTGATTCCTTTTTCTGTACCATTGCCGCTGCCTGCACCTTTGGCGGAAATAAGAAGTCTTATTGTGGACGAAAAGTCAAGGGAGGCTAAAACGGAAATGTATCATATTTCCGTTACGACAGGAGAAGAAACGATTACCCAGGATAATCAGGCCGCTTTATATATTAGAGAAAAATCATGGATTGATTGGAGAGGGGCAGTCATAGTAATTTATTTGGCAGTAACTACAATTTTTCTGGCAGTCTCTCTTTTTCTTTATATCAGAGACAGCCGCTTGTTTCGGGAAGGGCTTCCCATGCCGGAGCAGGAGAAGGAGAAATTGCTTGGAAGGGCAGGAATAAAAGGGAAAAATTTAAGATATCTGGAAAGAGTAAGATTTCAAATTTCTGATCGAACTGCAACGCCCATAACCTATGGCCTTTTTTATCCGGCAGTGGTTTTTCCGAAAGGGCGTTATTTAAAGGAGGAAAAAGAAGTAAGTTTTTGCCTGCAGCACGAATTAATACATATTCAAAATCATGATAATCTCAAAAAGCTGATAGCACATCTGGCGCTTTGTATTCATTGGTTTAATCCCCTTGTATGGGTAATGTATGTTTCATTTAACCGGGATATGGAGCTTTTGTGTGATGAAACGGTGGTGCGAAGAAACGGTGAGCGCAGGCAGGAATATGCACTTACATTATTGTCGTTAGCCGAATGCAGGAATATGGGGTTTCAGACTGGTTTAGGATTTGGAAAAAATGCGGTGAAAGAAAGAATTGTTGCAGTCATGACAGTAAAAAAGACGACATATGTTGGTATATTGGCGGCAGTTATTGCTTTAACAAGCGCATTAACGGTGTTTATTACCAATTCTGTTGATTATGGCAAGGATAGGGTTGAGACATCTATCGCAGAGGGATATGCGGTATCAGACACACCTGTATATACAAGCATTGCATGGGCAGAAACACCTGCGGGGGCAGCTATTGTGCAGGATCAGGAGATAGTATCAGCAGAAATTGCAGAGGATGCAGTTTATGAGGGAACAGGACTGGATGAAGGCATGGAAGAAACAATATATGGACTAATTGCTGAATTTCAGAGATATGGGCTTAGCGGAGAAGTAAGTGGTGATGATTATCAATTGTATTATAACGGAGAACCTATTTATTTTTTGGCAGATAATCAGAATCAATCTGGGGATGGATTTTCCGGGAGGGTATTTGCAAAGGCAGCAGGTGGAGAAAATGGCAATACAGGAGTGATTACAAAATATAACAATGACGGGGTGATTATTGGCTTGGTGCTGCTTTCTGAGAAAGAATCTGAAACTTACGCTCATTCTTATTGGTAATTTATAAAAAGTGATAAAATTTCTATTGTGAAAAAAAGATTGACACAATATGACTACTGTGATAGTCTAATTAAAAGACTATCACAGTAGTCATATTTTTTTGAACAAGAATGGCTTGCAAGCCATGACAGATGTTGTTTCGTAAAAATGAAGGAAAGGAATGGATATAAGGATGACGTACAAAATAAGAAAAATAATTACATATTTGATTTTACTGGCAGTAATTCTGCTTACAGCAGGCTGCGGAAATATGGATAAAAAATCTCTTTCTTCTGGAGAAGGTGAAAAAATAAAAGAAAGTGATGGCAGCAATTCGGATATTACTATGGGACGATATACAGAGAAGGAAATTGACCTTTCTGAGGATCTGGTAAATGTGAGGGAAATGAAGAAGTTTTCCGATGGCAGGCTTATGATTGCCGATGCATCTTCAGGCATATGGGTATCAAATGACAATGGGGCTTCCTGGAAAAATGAAAATACAAAGTGGCTGGAAGAAAAGCTGATAAATGCTTATATCATGGATTTAACAATGCTGGCGGATGGCACATTTGGCATTATTTATGATGATTATGAAGATGCTTCTAAAGAAGCAGAATCAGAAGAAGAGAATGATTCACAGGAGGGTTCCGAGGCATCAGATTCCGCATTTGATCTGTCACCGGAGTGTGCGCTGGTCAAAGCAGATGGTACAGTAATTCCGATTTCCCTTTCTGTGTCAGAGGATGAAATGTATGCCAACAGGATGTGGATGACCAAGGAGGGAAGGGTTTTTGTAACGACTCTTGGAAATATTATTTATGAGATAAAGGAAGATGGCAGCAGTGAGAAATTTCTTACAACGGAAGGCAGGCCCATGCTGGTACAGTTTTGGGAAAATATTATGCTGATAGACGGGTATGACTTTGAGACACCGCTTCTTTATGATATGGAGAAAAAGGAATATGTGGAAGATGACGTACTTACAGATTTTGTAAAAGAGCAGGCCCCAGACCGTCAGTTTAACGGAGGAAGCTGGTATGATCTATACTGCTTTTTTGGAGAAGATGGAAGCTTATATCTGGCAGGTGAAAAGGGACTGTACCGCCATGTGATAGGAGAGAAAATGGAGCAGTTAATTGATGGAAGTTTATCTCGCCTTGGAAGCCCTAGATATGGAATAAAGGACATGGTTATGCTGGAAAATGAAGTTTTCCTAGCTGTGTTTAACAGCGGAAAAATTGTTAGGTTTACTTATGATCCCAATATACCATCGGTGCCAGAGGAACGTCTTAAGGTGTATAGCCTTGAGGAAAGCTATAGTATTCGAACAGCAATTGCTATTTATCAAATAGCAAATCCAAATGTGTTTGTGGAATATGAAATTGGAAGAGGGGAAAATAATGGAGTAACCAGAGAGGATGCACTTAAAAAATTAAACACTCAAATCATGGCTGGAGAGGGACCGGATATTTTGATGCTGGACGGGCTGCCTGTGGATTCTTACATAGAAAAAGGGCTGTTGCTTGATTTGACTGATTTTTTGGAGGGTGTTTTCAAGGAAGAAGAATTATATGAAAACCTGATTAGAGCATTTTCCTATGAGGGAAGCATTTATACCGTGCCGGGACAGGTAGGATTTCCTGTTATGCTGGGAAGAGAAACCTATGTTTCCCAAATGAAGGATCTTGCATCAGTAGCAGACGAAATAGAAAAAATCCGACAGGATTATCCTGAAAAAGATATTTTGGGTATATGTTCGGAAAAAGCGCTTATGAAGATTTTTGCAGTTTCCAGCGCGCCTGCATGGAAAAAGGAGAATGGAGAAATCAACGAGGGTGCAGTAGCAGACTTTCTTATGCAGATGAAAAAAATTTATGATGCACAAATGGATGGAATTGGACAAAAGTGGCTGGAGAGGTATGAGTCAACCAGCAATTGGTATTCGGAGCAGATTGGAGAAGATTGGGCGTATAATCTTGAACTTTATGGTTTAAATACCTTGGAGTATGTAGGAGATTATACTCAGTTTATGGTTGGGATGACCACTTACCCCTATGGCTATTACGATATTACTTCCGCCGCTAAAGCAAAAGGGTTTGAGGATACTATGCTGGTGCCTATGGTGGGGCAGAGCAGCAATGTTTTTGCATCAAATACTATCTTAGGCATTAATGCGGCATCTGCAAAGAAGGAACTGGCAGAGGACTTTTTAAAGGATTTTTTAGGTCAGGAAACACAGGTGTCATTAGGGGAGTTTGGAGTAAATAAAGCTGCTTTTGATGAGCTGCTCACAGTGGATCGGGAGGAGCTTGGGGAAGATAATCAGTATGGTTGTATGGCAATGATTGATGAAGATGGTGTGGAAGTGGATCTGGATGTGTATTATCCGGAGGAAGCGGAATTAAGATTGTTGAAAAGCTGGATGGCATCGGCAGATACGCCTTATATAGAAGATACGGTTTTTGAGGAAACTATATTTGAAGAGGGTGCAGAATATATAAAGGGTAATCAGAGTCTTGAAGAAGCACTTGATGGGATCAATAAACAGCTTTCTATTTATATTTCAGAGTAAAAAGAAGAAAAAAGTATGCGGCATAGTGGGAAGGAGCAGGAGTGATGGTAAAAAAGAAAAAAAGATTTTTCTGCCTGTTTGTTTTTCCTGGGTTTATTGGAATTATGATTTTTGTACTGGTACCTTTTGGAGATGTGGTAAGAAGATCCTTTGCCACAGCAGTGACAGGGCAGTGGAATGGCTTCAAAAATTACTTAACTATTTTCCAAAATCAGGCATTTATTCTGGCGGTAAAAAACACATTAAGATTTACGCTTGTTTGTATTCCGCTTTTGGTTTTGACAGGATTTATGACAGCGCTTTTATTAAACGGAATGAAAAGCAAAAAATGGATAAAATCCATATTTCTTTTTCCCTTGGCAATGCCCACTGCAACCATTGTTCTGGTGTGGAAAATGGTGTTTTACAGACAGGGATTTTTAAATTTGTTTTTAACCCGTTTAGGAGAATTATCAGGCTTGTGGGGGGTGATATATAAAGATTATCTTGACTCACAGGCCGCCTTCTGGGTGCTGGTGGGGAGCTATATATGGAAAAATACAGGATATACGGTAATACTCTGGCTGGCCGGACTTGGAGGAATACCCTCAGAGCTTTTGGAAGCAGCCAGAGTAGATGGTGCAGGAAAGTGGCAGCGCCTTTGGTATATTGTTCTCCCAAATCTTAAGGGGAGTCTTTACACCATAGTGGTATTATCCTTTTTAAATTCCTTTAAGATCTATCGGGAGGCATATTTAACAGCGGGTGCTTATCCAGATAAAAGTATTTATCTTTTGCAGCATCTTTTTAATAACTGGTTTGTAAATCTAGAGTTGGATAAGATGGCGGCAGCAGCAGTGTGTACAGGAGGTGTTTTAATGATAGTGATTCTGCTTTTACAGAAATTATGGGATAAGCAGGAGGTGTAGCATGAGGGTAGATGGAAAGAAAGTAAAGGAAATTCTGCAGCTAATCGGAAAGAAATTTCAAAAGGGTGTGACAGTTTTTTCCCTTTTTTTGCCAGCTCTATTAGTAATGGGACCAGTGCTTTTGCTGGTATCTGGTTCCCTTATGGACCAGTGGGAAATAGGAAAGTACATAGGTACGGTATTTACGGAAGGATCAGAATTTATCCGTTGGAAGCTAATGCCTGATTATCCTTCCTTAGCCAATTATAAAAAGCTATTGTTTGAATCTCCCCAGTTTTTTATTTTATTTTGGAATTCTATGAAACTGGCAGCCTGTATTTTATTAGGTCAGCTTCTTGTGGCAGTTCCGTCAGCATGGGGATTTGCAGTGTATCCGGTGAAGGGGAGCAGCCTGCTTTTTGCATTATATGTGATACTGATGCTTTTGCCTTTTCAGGTAACAATGCTTTCAAGTTATCTTGTTTTAAATCAGCTATCACTCTTAAATACCCACCAGGCAATTATACTGCCAGCGGTGTTTTCCACCTTTCCTGTATTTTTATCCTACGGAGGCTTTAGAGGAATACCGCACCAAATGCTGGAGGCGGCAAGAATGGATGGTGCCGGAGAGCTTATCATATTTGTAAGACTGGGAATTCCCCTTGGAAAAAGCGGGCTGCTTTCAGCTATGGTGCTGGGCTTTTTAGAATATTGGAATATGATGGAACAGCCTATGGCGTTTTTAACGGAAAAGTCTCTCTGGCCCTTATCTTTGTATCTGCCGGAGATTACTTGGGGATCTGCCGGATACGCCTTTTGCGCCAGCGTAATCACATTGATTCCGGCAGTATTTGTGTTTGTGTTGGGACAGGATTACTTAGAGCAGGGGATCATTTATTCTGGGCTGAAAGCATAAATACCTGTATGGAAGGAGAGGACAAAATGAAAAAGGTTATAATAGGTTTTGCAGCTTTTCTGGCATTTATGGTTATTTGTACTTTGATTTCCAAAAGTGTATATGCTTACCAGCTTCCTATGGTAAGTACCTGTCAGCCGGAGTCGAAATGCATAGAGCATAAGGTGGAAGCGGAAGGAATCGTGGTGGCAGGAGGAGAAAAGACAGTTACTTATCTGCCGGGACTGCGGATTGATTCTGTTTTGGTTCATGTTGGAGACAGAGTGGAGGAAGGGGATGAGCTTTTTTTAGTAGATTTAGGGGACTTAAAGAAACTGATGGAGGAAAAACAAAATGAAATATCCAAAGTATCTCTTCAAATCAACGCAATTTTGGAAAACCAGGCCACCGCGCAGCAGAAAAAGGAATTAGAGCTTGCACGGGCAAGGGAGGATTATGATACCACCTCACGTCTGCAGGATACACAGGTTGGAAGGGCAATGGAAAGCTATGTTCAGGCAGAAAATGATTTAGAAGAAAATGGGGGAGAGAAAGCTTTAAAAGATGCACTTCAAAGTGCTGCATATGGAGAAGCAGATGCGAAAGCAGCGCGGGATGAGGCAGTAAAACAGGCGCAAAGGAGAGTGGAGGATCTTCTACTGCCAGAGGATATTACAACAGAGCTTGAAACTGCCAGATTGGAACAGGCAGAGCTTTCTGATGAATTACAGGAATATCAAAAAGTTCTAGACAGTCAGGGGATAGTGAGGGCGCCCTTTGATGGTGTTGTTACAAAGATAGCAGTTGGAGCAGGGGACCGGATTCCAGATACAGCGGTTTTGCTGCTGTCTGACGAAAGTCTTCCCTGCCAGTTAAAGGTTCTGCTTGATCAGGAGCAGAAAAAATATATCAGCCTGGGCGATGAGGTTTTCATAAGGCTGGAAGGAAAAAGCAGGGAATTGGAAGAAAAAATAAGTTATCTGGCCGAGAGTGAAGGAAATCCTGAAAGGTATGAGGCACTGATTCCACTTCCTGAAGGAACTGGGGTGCCTGGGGCATCTGGAGTGGTTTCCCATTCTGAAAGTGGGGAAAAATACAGGCTTTGCCTTCCGGCTGATGCGGTATATTCAGAAAAGGACAGAAATTATGTCTATGTATTAAAGGAGCGGGAGGGAATTCTGGGACAGGAATATTATGTAGATGAGATGAATGTAAAGGTAATTGATAAAAATGATAATTGGGCGGCCATAGAGGAAGGGGCAGTGGATAAGGAAAGCAGGATTATTTTATCTGCCACAAAGGAAATAAAAAAGGGGGAAACCGTACGCTGGGAGGAAGAATAGGGCTGTTTCACGAAAAAATCTTCCGTACACGACCGCTGATTGACTGGCTGCGTGATATTCCCATCCCCCGGAACAGCCGGTCATACAGTGATCCCGGCGGGATATAGGAAAGCCGCCCATCATACGAATCTTTTCCTTGCTAATAGCCTGCTAATTGGACGGGCAGGGACAAAACAATATTAGATGGAAAAAATGGCTTTAGATGGACAGCTACCCTCAAAAATCCAAATTACATGGAAAATATGGACAACAGAGAACTTGCTGAATTCAAAGTAATGGGTTTCAAACAAGAATTACAGCGTTTATTTTTTATATAATCATATCCTTTCCGTTATATTCGTCACAAACATAAGGCAGTTGCCTAAGAACATTATTAACATCCTCAAATAATACACTTTTGCGGGATAACTGCTTTTTCAGCTTAAACAGGGTTTCATCCAGGCCGGCATACATATTCTTTTCATGGCTAATTTCTGTTTGAATGTTTTCTGCTTCCGTTTGCGCATGTAAAACATTTTGAACTGTCCGCTCTGTCTTTTCTTTAACATCATGAGCAATTCTGTTAAAGTTCGTGATTGCATTCTGCGTATCTTTTGCACTCTCAACATTATTGTCTACTAACAGGTTCATGGAATCAAAACTCCCTAAAAGCTTATTTTCCCGAGATTCCACTTTTGCCATTGTACCATTTATTTGCTCTACTAATACCTTGGTGTTGGAAGCAAGGGAGTTAATCTCATTTGCAACTACTGCAAATCCCCGGCCTGCCTCTCCGGCCCGGGCTGCTTCAATACTGGCATTCAGAGCAAGCAGATTCGTTTGGGAAGCAATCTGGGTGATGCTTTTTGTTGTGTCACGAATCTCTTCAAAAGCTGCTAGAAATTCATTCAAAACTGTATGAATTTCCTGAATAGAATTTTTCATTTTGGAAATTTCGTCTATCAGAAACGTCATTTTCTCATTACCATTTGAGCTGGTTTCCACAATTGTATCTGCCACATTCTGCAATTCCTCATTAATGGCAATAATATCATGGAACTGTTCGCCAAACTGATTTACATTTCCCATAATTGCTGTTGATTTGTCCTGAAGCTGTTTTGCAACTTCTTCAATATCAGCCATATCTTTTAAGGTCTGTTCCTCTTCCTCATTGATAGCTTTATGTTTTTTGTCTAAAAATCCAATGGCATCTATAATTGATCCCAAACAGATTTTTTCCGTTTTGAACGCCTCTGTTTTTTCTTTTTTATTTCTGCCAAACATAATTTTTCCCCCTTAGTGTTCTTTCATAAAAACAACGCAGACCATGGACTGATTGACATGCTGCTCAACATATTGTTCTCCATCACTGACCATGCCAAGGTGAACGCCGCCGGACATATTTTTCATCATTCGTGCAAAAGCAGGCGTATAGGAATTTTTCTCGAAAAACAGGTATCGTAAAATACAATTAATCGATATGATTCCCGCAACCCGGCCAGACTGTGTAACAGTTTTCACAGTGTTTTCAATATAATTCTGATAATTTTCTTCGATGTCGGTAAAACAAATCAGGTCATTTTTCTGAACATTTTTATAGGTAGAAATACTTCGATTGGAATTAAAACTGAAAATCGCAGTTATGTAATTTTCTGCTCCAACAATACGGTCAAATGGATTTTTGAATACGCCATCCCCTACATTTGCATCCGAATATCCCAATTCTTCTTCATAGACATCCATAGCTTTACGACCATCTATCTCAAACACGGTTCTACCGTCTTCAGAAGCACGCGTTACCCTGTGCGTAATAGGTCTTTCACGAAACAGGTTTTCCTTGACAATTTCGATTTTTCCCATTTTACTTCCAATCACGGCATATACAACAGCATCTGTGTAAATTTCTCCGTTGCATGCAACTTTTTTAGGCTGTCCCTCCTCTGTATTGCCGGAGGTTCCACCCAGAAGACGTACACCAGCCGGTTCCAGGCAAATCTTCATTGTAGAAACCATTTTTTCTTCATATCCGGTGGCAAATTCCAGACAAAGCGAATGATTGCTTTTGTATTTTGAACTAATCTTATTCAAGCAGTCTCTTAAATCAGGCAAATACTTGATAGGACAGGTAGCTGCTTCTTTCAGTACACCTACATAAACTTCAGCTTCATTCTCATTAAAACCCACTGCTGCGATTCCCTCGGAAAAACTTCCACTGTCATGAATCATAAATCCGGTTGTACCAATCATCTTTACTTCCGGCATTAGTTCATGAAGCCTTGCGCTAATTGTGGCAAACTGCTTATCGTCCGTGCAATACACAATAAACGAACAGTCTTTCAGTTCAGATGCGGCTTGTGCCGCTGCACTTTCTGCATTTCCTTGCTTATACATTGATTTCATACAGTTCTTCTCCTTACTCAATAAGCTTGTAAGCAAAAAAGCTTACAGGCTTGTCCTTTCTTTATTTATTTAGTGGTTAATAAGTTACTTCAAGTCATAATCTGGAATGTTATATTAAAATTTATAAGAATCGCTATAATCATTTCAATAAGCTTAGTTTTGCACAGGTTTCATCTGTTACAATATGAATGCCGATATAATTATTATATATAATTTTTTTGTCTATGTATATACTTTTTTATGGGGTTGTTTCACGAAAAATTCTGATGTGAGGAAGAATAATCGTTCTTGTTACTGGTGGATGAAGTATGATAAAATAACGGATAGATAGAGCAAGGAGGCTGTGTTATGGCGAATACTACGAAGCTGGCGCTTGAGGCATCACTTAAGAAGCTTTTGCTGCATAAGCCCATTGATAAAATTACAATTAATGATTTAACCTCTGACTGTGGTATCAGCCGAATGTCATTTTATTATCATTTTAAGGACTTATATGATCTGGTGGAATGGGTGTGCGTGGAGGATGGAAAAAGGGCGCTGCAGGGCAAAAAGACCTATGATACCTGGCAGGAAGGTCTGACACAGATTTTTGAGGCAGTGACAGAAAATAAGCCTTTTATTCTTAACGTATACCGGAACGTAAGCAGGGAAAAAATTGAAAGTTACCTGCATAAGCTTACCTATGAATTGATAGAAGGGGTTGTGGAGGAAAAAAGTAAGGAAGCAGATTTAGCAAAGGAAGATAAGGCTTTTATAGCAGAATTTTACAAGTATGGTTTTGTTGGGGTTATGCTGGATTGGATTGACCGGGGAATGAAGGATGATTATAAAAAGATCGTGGGAAAAATAAGCATTACGCTGCATGGGACAGTGGCCAATTCTATTTCCAATTTTGAAAAGATGAAAAAGAACTAAATTTTATCAAAACAGGCGGAATGATAAGTTTTTTATCATTCCGCCTGTTTTGTAAGTGGAAATAACTGGTTTCACAAGGTAAGATGTGAAACATACAAGGAAATAACTTATTCAAGCAAATGTTAAAAGGAAAGGTGGAAATGATTTATGGCAAGTAAAAAGAAGGTTGGACTTGGCGTTGCAGCCATTGCAGCAGGTGCAGGAGCAGTTATAGCAGTTAAAAATCACAAAAATGTGGAAAAGAAATCATCTACAAAAGTTTCTGTTTCTTCTGAAAAAGAAGAATACCGCAATACAGAAAGAGGAAAAGGGGAAAAGAACAGTAAAGGAATTTATTATACAAACGGTAATTATGAGGCATTTGCCAGACCAAAAAAACCGGAAGGTGTAGAGGATAAAAGTGCTTATATTGTAGGAAGCGGATTAGCATCTTTAGCAGCAGCCTGCTTTTTGGTACGTGACGGACAAATGCCGGGGGATCATATCCATATTTTAGAGGCAATGGATATTGCGGGGGGTGCCTGTGACGGAATTTATGATTCCACAAGAGGTTACATTATGCGTGGCGGACGCGAAATGGAAAATCATTTTGAATGCTTATGGGATCTGTTCAGAAGCATTCCTTCTATTGAGACGCCTGGTGTATCCGTACTGGATGAATATTACTGGTTAAACAAAGAAGATCCTAACTACTCCCTGTGCAGGGCAACTGTAAATTGTGGGGAAGATGCCCATACAGATGGAAAATTCAATTTAAGTCAGAAAGGCTGCATGGAAATTATGAAGCTGTTTATGACAAAGGACGAAGACTTGTATGATAAGACCATTGAGGATGTATTTGATGATGAGGTATTTGATTCTACCTTTTGGTTATATTGGAGAACTATGTTTGCATTTGAGAACTGGCACAGCGCACTGGAAATGAAGCTGTATTTTCAACGTTTCATTCATCATATTGCCGGTCTTCCTGATTTCAGCGCACTGAAATTTACCAAGTATAATCAGTATGAATCTTTGATACTGCCTATGCAGAAATATTTGGAGGCTGCTGGAGTTGACTTCCAGTTCAACACAGAAGTGACGAATGTAATTTTTGAATTTGAAGGTGGGAAAAAGACTGCCAAGGCAATTGAATGCAAGGTAAAAGGCGTGGAAAAAGGAATTATGCTTACAGAAAATGACCTTGTATTTGTTACCAACGGAAGCTGTACAGAAGGAACCATATACGGAGATCAAAATCATGCGCCTAACGGGGATGCAGAGGTAAGAACCAGCGGCTGCTGGAGCCTTTGGAAAAATATTGCAAAGCAGGATGCATCTTTTGGACACCCTGAAAAATTCTGCTCAGATGTGGCGAAGACCAATTGGGAATCTGCAACAATCACCACTTTGGATGACAAAATTATTCCTTATATTACCGATATCTGCAAGCGTGATCCTAAGAGTGGAAAGGTGGTAACAGGTGGTATCGTAAGCTGTATGGATTCCAGTTGGCTGTTAAGCTGGACCATTAACAGACAGGGACAGTTCAAAGAACAAGATAAAGATAAAGTCTGCGTATGGGTATATGGTTTGTTTACGGATATGCCCGGCGATTATATCAAGAAACCTATGAAAGAATGTACCGGAAAAGAAATCACTCAGGAATGGCTTTACCATCTGGGAGTTCCAGCAGAAGAAATAGATGAACTGGCAGAAAACAGCGCAGTCTGCGTACCTACTATGATGCCTTATATCACTGCATTCTTTATGCCCAGAACCAAAGGCGACAGGCCTGATGTAATTCCCGATGGTTGTGTAAACTTTGCCTTTTTAGGACAATTTGCAGACACCCCAAGAGATACCGTCTTTACCACGGAATATTCGGTAAGGACCGCTATGGAAGCTGTGTATGGCCTTCTAGGCGTGGACCGTGGCGTGCCGGAAGTTTGGGGCAGTGTTTACGACATTCGTGAACTGTTAGACAGTAGTGTAAAACTTATGGATGGTAAATCTCCTTTGGAGATTGAACTGCCTGGACCGCTGAATGCATTAAAAAAACCGCTGCTTCATTTTGTGAAGGGAACGGTAATTGAAAAAGTTCTGCGTGACCATGATGTACTGAAAGAAGGAATGCTATAAGGGTGGAGAGAGTAATTTCCAGAAAGAATTCCTGTTAAGAAAAAATAAATTATTAATTATGACGGTACAGCTCCAATTATAAAAGCTGTACCGTTATTTCCTGCTCTTTTCTTTTGGAAACGTAGAATAAGAGCATATCCACTGTCGAATCAATTGTATTGAGGATAGCCAGGAGAAAGGAAAAAAGGGTTGCGTCCGCATCCTCAAAAAAATCAGGAACAGGTAAATTCATGAATAATAGGCTAAAGGCGTGGGGAGAAGAGAGTAACAAAAATATAATTATTATATAAAAGGAGATAAGAATTTTGCGTAGTCAATAAAGTGTTGATATAAAAAAACGAATATGTGATGTTGAAATTTCAAATTTACTGTGTTAAAATCCCATTATAGAAAAGTACCCATGACAGGGTGGCAGCCTCCCGAGTTTATGAAAACCGGTATGCCAGAATACATAAAAAGGGAGGTGGTGCTTATGACAGATTACGAAACCATAATGGTTTTTCTAGGGATATTAGCTCTGCTGATTTCCTTAGGCGGTTTGCTCATAGCATTGCTTACCTTTCTCGAGAAGAAAAGTAAGCACAAATAAAAATGCCTATCCTGTCTGACCACAGGATAGGCGGCGTCCTTTAGGACAATTGTTCGTCTAAACTCGGGCATCCACTTTGGAGTGGGTGCTTT
>DKUR01000035.1:123432-123852 GCA_002490775.1 Lachnospiraceae bacterium UBA7199
TGCGGAACTTTATCGAAAATCCGACTAGCTTCTAGCAGATTGTGAGGTTACGACAAAGCAGGCAATCATCATGAAAAGGAATTAAGGTTATAAAATCAAGTCGGCAACTGATAACCTTAAAATTCTCAATATTTAAATTTTAAAGTAGTCACCGAAAGAAGGCTTGTTTATGATACGATTAAGGAAATGGATACCTTCCATTTCTCATTTTCAATCTTTAACTCCTTTCAAATAAAGCTCGTGTTTTATGGTGTTTTCCAATCAAATTACAGCAGCTAGTAATTCATAAACATTAATAACACTCTAAAGCATATGTAAATTTTTGTTGAGTAAGAAATTTAATAAAGCAGAAAAGAAATTTCTTTTATTGGGATTATTCTTATCACTTATTACTTGTAAAAAATCTCCTATTGTATATGA
>DKUR01000099.1:0-1323 GCA_002490775.1 Lachnospiraceae bacterium UBA7199
ATGATTCCGAACATGTACAAAATTGCTGGTGAGCAGTTACCTACTGTATTCCATGTAAGCGCCAGAGCTCTTGCAACACATGCGCTGAACATCTTCGGTGACCATACAGACGTTATGGCCTGCCGTCAGACAGGTTTCGCTATGCTGTGCTCCGGTTCTGTTCAGGAAGTTATGGATTTAGCTGCAGTAGCTCATTTGTCAGCTATCAAAGGCCGTGTACCATTCCTTCACTTCTTTGATGGTTTCCGTACATNNGCAGGACAGAAGAACATTTTTGGAGATACAGTTAAAGTTGTAGAGATGGAATCAGAAGCAGGCGCTGCCGGCACAGTTCATGGTTCACTCGCAGCAGGTGCACTTACTACTACATTTACGGCATCACAGGGTCTTCTCCTTATGATTCCTAATATGTATAAGATAGCCGCTGAACAGTTGCCAAGTGTATTCCATGTATCTGCACGTACAGTATCAACACATGCATTGAATATTTTTGGCGACCACAGTGACGTATATGCGTGCCGTCAGACAGGTTTTGCTATGCTCGCTGAGACTAATCCACAGGAAGTTATGGACTTAAGCCCAGTTGCACATCTTGCAGCTATAGAGGGCAAAGTTCCATTTATTAACTTCTTTGATGGTTTCCGTACATCTCATGAAATCCAGAAAATTGAAAAATGGGACTATGAGGACCTTAAAGAAATGTGCAATATGGAAGCAGTAGAAGAGTTCCGTAAGCACGCACTTAATCCAGAGCATCCATCATCACGTGGTTCACATGAGAATGGTGATATATTCTTCCAGCACCGTGAAGCATGTAATAAGGTTTATGATGAGCTTCCAGCAGTTGTTGAGAAGTATATGGGCAAGATAAATGAAAAGCTTGGCACAGATTATGGCTTATTCAACTACTATGGCGCTCCTGATGCAGAACGTGTGATTATTGCAATGGGTTCTATCTGTGATGTTGCAGAAGAAGTTATTGACTATCTGATGGCAGCTGGTGAGAAAGTAGGACTTGTCAAGGTACGTCTGTATCGCCCATGGTCTTCAGAAGCTATTCTTAAAGTAATTCCTAAGACAGCTAAGAAGATTGCAGTGCTTGACCGTACAAAAGAGCCAGGTTCACTTGGCGATCCTCTTTTCCTTGATGTAGCTACTACTTTACGTGAAGCAGGACTTAATGATATCGTGCTTACAGGCGGACGTTATGGTCTTGGTTCAAAGGATACACCTCCTTCATCTGTATTTGCAGTATACAAAGAGTTAGAGAAGGATGAGCCTAAGAGCCGCTTTACAATCGGTATTGTAGATGATGTAACTAAC
>DKUR01000099.1:1598-16275 GCA_002490775.1 Lachnospiraceae bacterium UBA7199
CAAGAACTCTACAAAGATTATCGGCGACCACACAGACAAGTATATACAGGCTTACTTCCAGTATGACTCAAAGAAAACAGGTGGTGTAACAATTTCACATCTTCGTTTTGGTGACAATCCTATAAAGAGCCCATACTACATCAATCAAGCTGATTTTGTTGCATGTCACAACCCTTCTTATGTAGTTAATGGATTTAAGATGGTACAAGATGTTAAGCCAGGCGGTGTATTTATGATTAACTGCCAGTGGTCTGATGAAGAGCTTGAATCTAAGTTAGATGCTGCTGCTAAGAAGTACATTGCTGATAACAATATCCAGCTCTATACAATCAACGCTATTGATAAAGCTATTGAGATTGGTATGGGTAAACGTACTAATACAATTTTACAGTCTGCATTCTTTAAACTGGCTGATATTATGCCTATTGATGATGCTGTTGACTATATGAAACAGGCAGCTAAAAAGTCATACAGCAAAAAGGGTGATGCAGTAGTTGAGATGAACTACAAAGCTATTGATGCTGGTGTAGATGCTACACATAAAGTAGAGATTCCTGATTCATGGAAGAATCCAGAACCAGATGCTCCTGCTAAAGAACTTACAGGACGTCCAGAAGTTGTTAAATTAGTTAAAGACCTTATGGAGCCAATCTCCAAGATGGATGGTGACAGCCTTCCTGTATCAGCATTTATTAACAATCCTGATGGACAGTTTGAGACAGGTGCTTCTGCATATGAGAAACGTGGTACAGCTGTAACAGTTCCTACATGGGACCCTGAGAAGTGCGTACAGTGTAATAACTGCGCATTTGTATGTTCACATGCTACAATACGTCCGTTCCTTCTGACAGAAGAAGAGAAAAATGCTGCTCCTGACAATATTAAGACAGCTGCTGATAAATCAAAGAAGACAAACTATCTGTTTACAATGAGTGTATCACCTCTTGACTGTATGGGATGTGGTGAGTGTGTAACAGTATGTCCTGCTGAAGGTGCTATTAAGATGGTTCCACAGGCAGAAGAGTCTGATGAGCAGCCAGTATTTGACTATCTTGTTGAAAATGTTGGAAAGAAAGACAGCGGATTTGCTGACACAACACCAAAAGGAAGCCAGTACAACCAGCCACTCCTTGAGTTCTCAGGAAGCTGCGCAGGATGTGCAGAGACATCTTATGCACGTCTTATCACACAGCTTTTCGGCGAGCAGATGTATATTTCAAATGCAACAGGATGTTCATCAATTTGGGGCAACCCTGCAGCAACAGCACCTTATACAGTAAACAAGGATTCAAAGAAAGGCCCAGCATGGTCTAACTCACTGTTTGAGGACAATGCAGAACATGGTCTTGGTATGCATATAGGTCAGAAGTACCTCCGTGACCAAGCTATTAGATTTGTACAGGCTTGTGCAGCTTCTGACAAAGCTTCAGATGAACTTAAAGCTGTAGTAGATAAGTTTATTGAAACAAAAGATGATACAAAGGCTAATGCAGAAGCAACAAAGGCTCTTATACCTGAACTTGAAAAGGCAGCAGAAGCTGGCTGTCCTGACGCAAAAGCAGCACTCGCTAAGAAAGATTACCTCAGCAAAAAATCTGTATGGATTTTCGGTGGTGACGGTTGGGCATATGATATCGGCTTTGGCGGACTTGACCATGTACTTGCATCAGGTGAAAATGTCAATGTAATGGTATTTGATACAGAAATGTATTCTAATACAGGCGGACAGGCATCTAAAGCTTCAAATATCGGCGAAGTATGCCAGTTTGCAGCAGCAGGTAAAGAGATAGGAAAGAAGAGTCTTGCTGAAATCGCTATGAGCTATGGCTATGTATATGTAGCACAGATTGCACTTGGCGCTAATCCTGCACAGGCAGTTAAAGCTATAACAGAAGCAGAAGCTTATAATGGTCCTTCACTTATCATCGGTTACGCACCATGCGAACTTCACGGTATTGCTAAGGGTGGCATGAACCACTGCCAGGATGAGATGAAGAAAGCTGTTAAGTCAGGTTACTGGAACTTGTTCTCATTTAACCCTGCACTTAAAGCAGAAGGAAAGAATCCATTTACTCTTTCATCTAAAGAGGGCGATGGTTCATATCAGGAATTCCTTAACAATGAATCACGTTATACACGTCTTATTAAGCCGTTCCCAGAGCGTGCTGAAAAACTCTTCAAAGAGTCAGAAGAAGCTGCAAAGGCACGTTATGAGCATTTACAGAGATTAGTTGAGCTTTATAAATAAGACTTCTAGCATATAATATATATTCTGATTTTTAAAGACTGCCATGCTATGTATGGCAGTCTTTTTAAAATTCTTATACTATAATTATTGGCAGAAATTTAGAAAATATACTAAATTGTAATAGAATCTTTTTTTATTTCATTATTTTTGGAAGCTTTGCTAAACTTTTTGCAATATCCTCATCTGTAGGAATATAATCTGTCATTCTTCCATCATTAAATGCTTCATAAGCATACATATCAAAGTAACCTGTACCAGTCAATCCAAATACAATGTTCTTTTCCTCGCCAGTTTCTTTGCACTTCATTGCTTCGTCAATAGCTACACGTATAGCATGGCTGCTTTCTGGTGCTGGTAAAATTCCTTCTACTTTGGCAAATTTTTCAGCAGCTTCAAATACTGCTGTCTGCTCTACACTCCTTGCCTCCATAAAACCATCATCATAAAGTTGTGAAAGTACAGAACTCATTCCATGATAGCGTAGCCCACCAGCATGATTAGGTGATGGCATAAAGCTGCTGCCAAGTGTATACATTTTTGCAAGTGGACAGATTGCGCCAGTGTCACAAAAGTCATATGCATATTTTCCTCTTGTGAAGCTAGGGCATGATGCAGGTTCTACTGCAATAAACTGGTAATCAGCTTCGCCCCTGAGCTTCTCGCCCATAAACGGTGAAATTAATCCGCCTAGGTTAGAGCCACCACCAGCACAGCCTATAATAACATCTGGTTTTATATCATATTTATCCAATGCTGCTTTTGTTTCTAAACCAATAACTGACTGATGTAACAGTACCTGCGAAAGCACAGAACCTAATACATAGCGGTAGCCTTCCTGTGAGGTTGCTGCTTCAACAGCTTCAGAGATTGCGCATCCTAAGCTGCCGTTGGTATCAGGAAACTCTGCAAGAATTTTTTTGCCTACTTCTGTAGTAGAAGAAGGGGATGGTGTTACGTTTGCGCCATAGGTACGCATTACTTCACGGCGGAAAGGTTTCTGTTCATAAGAAACTTTTACCATGTATACTTGGCAGTCAAGCCCTAAAAATGCACATGCCATGGAAAGAGCTGTTCCCCATTGACCTGCACCTGTCTCAGTAGTAACACCTTTTAAGCCCTGATTTTTTGCATAGTATGCTTGTGCAATAGCAGAGTTTAACTTGTGGCTGCCTGATGTATTGTTTCCTTCAAATTTATAATAAATCCTTGCTGGAGTCCCAAGGGCACGTTCTAAGTGGTAAGCACGCACCAGTGGGGATGGACGATACATCTTGTAAAACTGGAGTATGTCATCAGGTATGTCAAAGTATGCTGTAGTATCGTCTAATTCCTGCTTTGCAAGCTCTGTACAAAATACGCCGCTTAATTCTTCCAGTGTCATAGGGTTGCCAGTACCAGGATTTAAAAGTGGTGCTGGCTTATTTTTCATATCTGCTCGCACATTGTACCACTGTTTTGGCATCTCATGTTCTTCTAAATAAATTTTATAAGGTATTTTCTGACTTGGTTTCATGTGTTTCTTCCTTTCATAAAATTATAAATCTTGTGTATTATAGCACAGTTTTTTTCTGTTCACAAGGTTAATACTGATTTAAGATAGTGTAACTTTACTTGGGATATGAAAACATATATATTGTGCTATTTTTTAAATATGATGTAATATATACGAACTTAGATTAGCATGGCAATTTCAAAGTTTTTTAGGCGACAAGCACGCTCTCGCTTGAATGGGTCACGCAGTGGTGCATAAAGCCGTAAAAAACACGGCTTAAGCACCAGCGGTCCCATACAGCTGTCTTTTGTAAGAACATTTGAAAATTGCCATAAAATATAAGTTTTGACCTATTTTCAGCAAAACAACAGTTTTTAAACATTTTCACTTCTTTTATTATAAAATTTTCTTGTCATGCAGCAAACATGCTCAGTGCGTATATCATCCATTAATTTCCAATAAATATCCTTATTTGTATGGTGATATATAAATCCACATTTTTCCTGCACTCGTTTAGATTTAATATTACCTTCAAAATACCCACACCAGATTTTTTCCAGTGCCAAATCTTCAAATCCATGACGGAGTAATTCTTTTACTGCTTCTGGAATAAATCCTTTTCCCCAAAACGGAACACCAATCCAGTAACCAATTTCTGCCTCCGTATCTGGCAAATTTAAATTGCTAGCACTTCCTATCATCAGACCAATACTGCCAACCGCCTTATTATTTTCTTTCAAACACACAGCATATGTTTCATCAGCAGACAATACATCTCTGATAATTTCTTGACTATTCTCCACACTAGTATGAACTGGCCAGCCAGCAATTGGTCCTACTTCTGGATTCTTTGCATATTCATACAAATTTTCTGCATCTGATTGCAGCCACGGGCGTAAAAGCAGCCTTTTTGTCAGTAATTCCATTATACCACCTCACAATTTTAAAGAATAAAGTAATTATTCTTCTTTAATTTTAACAAATGATTGTAAATCCAAAATTTCGTTTGAAGTTTTCATAGCTATATTTTTATAATAACTATTGTATGAATTTTAGTCAAATCCTAAATTAGCAAATCTGAACTGCGAGTTTGTAAAGCGTGAATCTGAAATTTTGACCTCTTGATTGCACTATTCGCACTTCTATGCTATAATAGAGGAAGTAACGTGAATACTTAGTTTTGAGCAGGAATAATGGTAAGAGGTGACAATATGGCAGTGTGCTACAAAAAGCTGTGGAAAATGCTGATTGATAAAGACATGATAAAAAAAGACTTACGCTTGCAGACAGGTTTCAGCACAACAACAATGTCGAAGCTGTCTAAAGATGAAAATGTCAGCATGGATGTTATAGAGAAGATTTGTACGGTACTAAATTGCGATGTTGGAGACATTATGGAGTTCGTTCCTGATAAAAAAGAGGAACAGTAAGGAGGCAAGTCATTATGGATCATTCTTATCCTTATATAGCGTCTTTAACCAGAGAACCGTTCCTTTTCTACGAAATGCGTTCCACCGCAAAGCTGATGAGCGAAGGACTCTTAGACGAAGCGATTGTAACAGAAGTTGTGGAGCAGAATCTTTTCCAATATCCAACGGAAAAATCCATTACACGAATGGTAAAAGCCTGTATCAAGCGACTTCATGCTCTGGAAGATGATACACTGGTTTTGGCGATTGCATCACAGCCGACAGATGTAGCAAAGCAGATTTGCTTGTATGCAATGATGAAACAGAGCCGTCTGGTTTGGGAATTTATGCTGACGGTCATTGGAGAGAAGTACAGATTAAGGGACACGTCCTTTGGTAAGATAGATTTGAATACATTTTTTATGCGTTTGCAGGAGCAGAATGATACTGTAGCTTCTTGGAGCGACAATACGATAACAAAATTGAAACAGATTATTGCCAGAGTGCTTGTAGAGACAGAATATCTCGACAACCTCAAAGCAGATCATTTGAATCCAGTATGGCTGCATCCTGTTTTGGAGAATGCCATCAGAAGCAATGGCGATACGGCGGTACTGCCAGCATTTAATTGCTTTTCGTAGGAGGTAGCCAATGAGTGACATAAAAGAACGTCTGGACAAAGTTCGGGCATTGATTCAGGAGCCGGAGTTCCTGGAAGGCAAGGGATTGAGCAATGAGGTGAATATCAGAATCTTCTGTTATGAGCCAGAAAATGAAATGGTGGTTCGGCATTTTGTAAATCAGCTGGAAACCGATCAGTCCTTGGATTGCCATTTGAAAATTTGCAATTTATATAAAACATTTCTCTCTATCTGCGATGGCATGGACATCACAGATGCCATTCCTGATATGGAAGAAGCTGACGGAAGTGCGTATCTTCTGGAACAGTTAAATTCCGCAATCGGCAATGGAGAGTTCATTGATAAAATTCAGTATGAGTCACATGAACTGGGCGATGTACTGATGCTGACGGGTGTGGGTGAGGTATTTCCATTTATGAGAATCCATACATTACTGGAAGCCTTGCAGCCGTATTTTTCGGATGTTCCGATTCTTGTTATGTATCCAGGTGAATTTGACGGTCGCCATGTAAAACTATTCAATCGTCTGACACCAAATGATTATTACCGGGCATTCAACGTGATAGATTAAGGGGGATAAAGCCATGATGATTCGAGATATGTTTGCGGACGACATCAACCGCAAAATCAATGGTGTCATTAAAGTAGATCAGACTGCTGATGATGTGATCGAACAGGAGTTAAACGAATATGTCATCACCAGAGAATTGAAGAAACATTTCATTACATTCTTCAATTATTACGGCGATGCCTTTGACCAGCCAACAGCCGATATGGGCGTTTGGATTTCTGGTTTCTTTGGAAGTGGTAAATCTCACTTCTTGAAAATGCTTTCGTATCTTCTTGAAAACAAGGAAGTAAAAGGAATCCGCAGCGTAGAACGTTTCCACAAAAAGTTTGAGGATGATCCAGCGACTTTTATGCTGATTGATCGTGCTACCAAAGGACCGACAGAGACGATTCTGTTTAATATCGACATTGAAGGATTCAGCAATAAAGATAAGACGGCTGTTCTTCGTGTTTTTGCAAAAATGTTCTATAACCATCTGGGATTTTACGGTGAAAATTTGAAAGTTGTCATGATGGAGCGTTATATTGACCAGCAGGGAAAGACGGAGGAGTTCCGCAGAGTTTTTGAGGGAAAAAAAGGAAAATCCTGGCTGGAAATGCGTCGTGCATTTGCGTTCAATGGCAAGTTCATTATCCCAACTCTGATGGAAGTTTTGGATATGAGCGAAGACGATGCAAAGGCATGGTTCAATGATAAAACCGCAACAGAAATTTCTATCGCACAGCTTGTGGAAGATATGAAAGCCTATGTGGATACCAAACCGGCGAACTTCCGTCTGCTGTTTATGATTGACGAGGTTGGTCAGTATGTTGGTACAGATACCGATATGCTTTTGAATCTCCAGTCTCTGACAGAAAAGATTGGCAGTGAGTGCGAAGGTAAGATTTGGGTCATCTGCACTGGACAGGAAGCGATTGATGAAATCATCAAAGTTCGTGCCGATGAGTTCTCCCGTATTCAGGCTCGTTTCAAAACAAGACTGAGCTTATCTTCTTCCTCTGTGGATGAAGTCATCCAGAAGCGTATTTTGAAAAAGAAACCGGAAGCAGCTGCTGATTTGGAAACTGTTTATGAGCAGAATGATTCTGTTCTGCGTAATCTGTTCAGCTTCAGCGGTTCCATTCTGGACATCAAAGGTTATTCCGATCCGAGGGAGTTCACTGAGAACTTCCCATTTGTGCCGTATCAGTTTATCATTATGCAGAAGGTATTTGCAGAAATCCGTAAGCACGGAAATTCTGGCAAGCATCTCTCAGGTGGTGAGCGTTCTATGCTCTCCGGCTTCCAGGAAGCTGCTCAGAAAATTCAGGAGAAGGACGAATATACACTTGTTCCATTCTTTCGTTTTTATGATACCGTACATACTTTCTTGGACGGTTCTATTCGCCGAGTCATTGAGCGTTGCCAGAAAGCCGCAGACAATGGTGATGGTATCGAACAGCAGGATGTGGATGTGCTGAAACTTCTGTATCTGATTCGGTATATTGATGATATTCCTTCTAATCTGGATAATATCGTTATTCTGATGGCAGATGATATTCGTGTGGATAAAATTATTATGCGTGAAGCTGTCCGTGGCTGCCTTGACCGTCTGATTAGCCAGAACTATATCGGCAGAACAGGCGATACTTATAACTTCCTGACAGATGAAGAACAGGATATTCAGCGTGAAATCCGAGATACCAACGTGGATACCGCTTCTATCGTGGAGCGCATTGCCCAGATGATTTACGGTGATATTTTTACAACCAAGAAATTCCGCTATGGAAAATATGACTTTGCGTTCGACCAGATGGTAGATGGCATTACGGTCGGCGTGGCTATGGGCGGTATGCGTTTGCGTTTTCTGACCGTTGCAACCGATGCCACAGAAAAAACAGAGTTCCGTCTGATGACAGAATCCAAAGGCAACGAAGCCATTGTTGTTCTGACTGATACGCCATACTATGAATCGCTGGAATCTGCCATGAAGATTCGTAAATATGTAAAGCAGAGAAACGTAAGCCAGCTTCCAAAGAGTGTGCAGAAAATCATCAGCGATCAGCAGGATGAAGCTGGGAAATACGAGCTGAGTGCCATGACAGAATTGCAAAATGCCATCGAAGGGGCACAGTTCTATGTAGATGGGGAACATCTGGAAATTAAAGGTGGAAATGCCAAGAGTAAAATTGACCAGTCATTGGAATATCTGGTCGCTCATGTATATAGCAAGCTCGATCTGATTACAGAAAATGCGGGCAGTGATGCAGATATTATTGCTATTCTGACTGGTACTGTTACCATGCTCCCAGGCATGGAGCCGAACCGTGATGCTGCTTCTGCAATGGAAGAATATCTGGAAATGCAGGATGCGAAAAAGCTGCCGACTTCTATGGCAGATGTGCAGAGCAAATACAGTGCTATTCCGTATGGCTGGAAGGAAATCGACATTGCTGCGGTTGCGGCACAGCTGATTTATTCCCAGAAAGTAACCATCAAATATGCAGGCAATACCATTCAGCCAGATGACCCGAAACTGCCGGATATGCTCCGTAAAAAGAGTGAAATCGGCAAGACTTCCATTAGCAAACGTAAAACCATTTCCGCTACCATGATGCGGGATGTAAAAGAAATGCTCCGTGAGTATTTCGATATTATGGATGTGCCGGATGATGAAGATGGTTTGATTCACTTTGTAACCGAAAAATTCAGTGAACAGCGGGATTACTATGCTTCTTTGAATGACCGTTACGAAGGACATAAATACCCAGATCGTGGACTGGTGCAGACAGCTATCAGTCTTATGGATGATGTTCTTTCTCAGAAGAAAGACAATATCGCACTGATTGAGCGTGTACTGAAAAAAGAGGCTGACTTGTTTGAAAACAAAGAATCCATGAGCAACGGCATTGAGAATTTCTTCAAAACGCAGGTAACGGTATTTGACCAGGCAGTGCAGTTTGAAAAATCTCTGCATGATGATCTTGACCGTATTACGGAAAATGAAGAAGCTCATAAGGCACTGAATACCATTCGTCTGATTACTATGGTACAGACAGGCAGTAAGTTTAACTATAACAGGATTCGGGAACTGAATCCGCTGATGGATACCATTCGTACTGCCCATGATAAGATGCTGGAAGAAAAACGTGCCGAGGTTCTGGAAACGGTTCGTCAGTGTATGGAAACAATCCACACTGTTGCAAATGGAGATTCCAAGGTATCTCATCTGATTGAAAAATCAGACAAGTATTTCAGCCAGTGCAAGGAGAAAATTGCAGAATTAAAGAGTCTTGCACTTCTGGATGCCATGTTCCTGCCAATGTGCCAGTATAAGGATGATACGGTCAGCCATATTGAAACAGTTCTCGCACCGCTGGCTCAGAAGCCGCAGATTCAGCCAACTCAGACAGGAAAAGGACCTGTTCCGGCAAAGAAAAAGGTAGTTCGTGCCTATAACCGTCAGGTAGTATTCCAAGCAAAAACCTTACAGACGGATGCAGACATTGATGATTATGTAGAAAAGATTCGTTCTCAGCTGAAACAGTTGCTGAAAAATTGCGACGAGATTAAGTTGAATTAAGGAGTATGCCTATGGATAAGAATGCGATAAAAAAGTTTGCTGTCTGGGCAAGAACAGAGCTGATCGCCCGTGTTTCACTGAAAGGTGTGGAATACGGTATTACCGAGGATAATATTGTTGATGCTGTAGCTGACAGCATCAACGGTAAAGTTCTGACGGATGTAGAGAAAAAACAGCGTCAGGCTCTGATTGCCGAGATTAACGATAAAGGATATAAGCAGGTTATGGAGGAGGTTGCCTACACATGGTTTAACCGTTTCTCTGCCCTGCGTTTCATGGAGGTCAACGGCTACCTTCCTTCCCATGTGCGTGTATTTACGGATGAGGAGAATAATTTCAAGCCGCAGATTATAACCGAAGCTATTCATCTGGATTTGGATGGATTGGATATGGAAAAGGTCTATGAACTGAAAGAAGCAGAAAAGACCGAAGAACTGTATAAATATCTGCTGATTGTGCAGTGCAACGCCTTGAACAAGATTCTGCCAAGAATGTTCCAGAAAATCAGCGACTACACCGAGCTTCTTCTGCCAGACAATCTGCTGAGAGATGGTAGTGCCATTCAGCAGATGATTGAGCTGATACCAGAGGATGACTGGAAAGATGCTGTCCAAATTATTGGATGGCTGTATCAGTATTACAACAGTGAGAAAAAGGACGATGTATTCGCCGCACTGAAAAAAAACGTCAAAATCACAAAAGAGAATATCCCTGCTGCTACCCAGTTGTTTACGCCAGACTGGATTGTCCGCTACATGGTAGAGAACAGCCTTGGTCGTTTGTGGCTGGAAGGACACCCAGATGCAAAAGAGCAACTTCTGCCGACGGAAGAAGAACAGTCTGCCTATGTAGCCGGAAACCGTGATCCAGAAGACACCAAATGGCATTACTATTTGGAAGAAGCCGAGCAGGAGCCAGAAGTACAGGCACAGCTGGCAGAAATCCGTAAAGAATACGCTGCACTGACACCGGATCAGATGAAGGTCATAGACCCATGTTCCGGTTCCGGTCATATCCTTGCTTATATGTTCGATGTTCTAATGAAAATTTATGAATCCTACGGCTATACTACCCGTGAAGCGGTGGCAAGCATTGTGGAAAATAACATCTACGGTCTGGATATTGACGACCGTGCAGCACAGCTGGCTTATTTTGCGGTGATGATGAAAGCGCGACAGTACGACCGCCGCTTCTTCAGCCGTGGTATTCAGCCCCATGTGTATGCCATTGTGGAGAGCAATCACGTAGACAAGTTTGCTGTGGAATATTTTTGTAATGGGAATGCCAAGCTAAAAGCTGCAATGGATACCATTATCAGTGAACTGCATGACGCAAAGGAATACGGCTCGATTCTGACGGTTACATCGCAGGATTGGTCTGCTCTGTATGATCGCTTTGCAGAGATTACAGAAGATATTCATATGTCCCATGATGTGGCATTGGCAGAACTGTTGCCGCTGGTGCAAGTGGCGGAAGCATTGGCACAGAAGTATGATGTGGTTGTGACGAATCCGCCGTATATGGGGATCAATAATGCTTCTGAAAAAATGAATCAGTATGCTAAAAATATATATCAGACCTCGAAGTATGATTTGAGTACTATTTGCATGGAAAAAACACTTGCTATGTGTAGAAAATCAGGCTTAATGGCGATGATAAATATTCCAGTATGGATGTCAAAGTCGAGTTTTGAAGAATTACGACATAGCTTGTTGATAAATCATACTTTTGTGAATATGCTCCATTGTGGAAGAGGGATCTTTGGGTCGGATTTTGGAACGACAGCATTTGTTATTAGAAAATCGTATATAGATGGATATGCAGCTATATTCCATCAGTTGTTTGATGAAATGGGAGCGGTCGATTCTATAGATCAAAAGGAAAAATGGTTTTTTGAGAGAAAGGGATATTTTGTTGCAAAACAGAAAAAATTTTTGAATATTGCAAGTTATCCTATTGCGTATTCAACAAGCCAAAGACTATTAGAGATTCTTGATGAAGAAAAACCATTAAGTGATTATGCATACCCCCGTAAAGGACTTACAACTGGAGATAATGATACTTTTGTTCGATTGTGGTTTGAAGTTGATAGTCAGAAGTTCAGTATGCTGCACAATGGAAAAAAATGGTTTCCAATGACTAAAGGGGGAGAATTTCGGCGTTGGTATGGGAATAACGATTACATTGTAAACTGGGAAAATAATGGTTTTGAAATTAGAAATTTTAAGGATGAGAAAGGAAAACTCCGTTCTCGTCCTCAGAATATGCAATTCTATTTTCGTGAAGGTATTTCATGGAATGATACAACTGCTACTGGAAAAATTGCATTTAGATATCAACCTGCGGGTTATATTTCAAATGCTTCTGGACCATGTGTATTTACAGATGAAGATTTGCTGTATCTGTTTGGATTGCTTAATTCAATAGTTTCGCAGAAGCTCCTTGAAATATTAGCACCAAATATGAAATTTGAAGTAGGCCAAATGGCACTTGTGCCTATTATTAAGAAAACATCCAGCATAATTAATGACCTTGTTCAAAATACTATTGAAATAGCAAAGGCGGATTGGGATTCTTTTGAAAACTCATGGGATTTTCGGTACCATCCGTTACTCCGCAAAGTTTCTACTATTGCAGAAGCATTTGACCAGTGGCGAGATGAGTGTGACAACCGATTCAATCAGCTAAAAGCCAACGAAGAAGAATTGAACCGTATCTTTATCGACATTTACGGTTTGCAGGATGAACTAACATCGGAGGTCGAGGACAAAGATGTGACTGTTCGCAAGGCAAACCTTGGACGGGATATTCGCTCTTTTATTTCCTATACTGTTGGCTGTATGTTCGGTCGCTATTCTCTTGATGTAGATGGTCTTGTCTATGCAGGCGGTGAGTGGAACAATAGCAACTATATGTCATTTCTTGCTGATAAAGATAATATTATCCCGATTAGCGATGATGAATATTTTGAGGATGATATTGTCGGTCTGTTTGTAGAGTTCGTGAAAACAGTCTATGGTGCAGACACACTGGATGAAAATCTGAAATTCATTGCTGATGCACTGGGTGGCAAGGGACAACCTAAAGAAGTGATTCGGAATTATTTTCTTAATGATTTTTATAAGGAGCATTGTAGTATGTATCAAGCAACTGGCTCTGGAAAACGCCCGATTTACTGGCTGTTTGACAGCGGCAAGAAGAACGGCTTTAAGGCACTCATTTATATGCACCGCTATCAGCCAGACACCATTGCCCGTATCCGTACCGATTATGTGCATGAACAGCAGGCTCGTTATCGTACATCTATTGCCGATCTGGAACAGCGTATAGCCAATGCTTCCACTGGCGAGCGTGTGAAACTAAATAAAAAGCTGACTGCTTTGCAGGCTCAAGATACCGAGATCCGTACCTATGAGGAAAAGATTCATCACCTTGCCGACCAGATGATCTCCATCGACCTGGATGACGGTGTGAAGAAGAACTATGCAATTTTTCAGGATGTTTTGGCTAAAATAAAGTAAAGGAGGCTGGTAAGCAGTGGAACAGAAATCTCAAAAAACAAAAAAAATTCGTGAAAAAGAAAATGCAATTTTGGATTCAGTGAGTCCAAAATTCAACAGAAGCATGATTGCTTATCATGAAACTGGAGATTTATTTGCCGATACCTGTGAAATTGTAGAAAGTGCCCAGAGCATAGCTTATGCTACCGTTGATACGATTCTGGTTCAAAGGAACTGGTTGATTGGCAAGCGAATTGCAATGGAGTGTCTGGACGAAAACGGAAAAGCAGACTATGGTAAAAAGACAATGAAGAAATTGTCTGCTGAATTGAAAGAAAAATATGGAAAAGGGTTTGACTTTAGCAGCTTATACAAGTATGTGAAGTTCCATCAGGAGTTTCCTCAAATTTTGGACTCACTGAGTCCAAAGTCTGGTCGACCGCTGTCATGGACGCATTATAGAATTTTGCTTCAGGAAACATCACCAGAAGCAAGAGCATGGTATGCGAAGGAAGCTCAGGAACAGGCATGGTCTGTTCGTACATTGCAGCGGAATGTTTCTTCTCAATACTACTATCGGATGTTGATGTCTCAAAACACAGAACCTGTTGAAAAAGAAATGAAGGAACTGACTGCCTCTTATCAGACAGATAAGTTAGAGTTCATCAAAAATCCGGTCATAGCGGAATTTCTGGGTCTGGCTTCTAATGCGGACTTTACGGAGAGTGAGTTAGAACAGCGAATTATTACACATATTCAGAAATTTCTTATGGAAATGGGAAAAGGCTATGCTTTTGTTGCAAGACAGCAACACATTCGCACAGAAAAAGAGGATTACTATATTGACCTTGTTTTTTATAATTATATCCTGAAATGTTTTGTTCTAATTGATTTGAAAACGACTAAAATCACGCATCAGGATGTTGGGCAAATGGATATGTATATTCGTATGTATGATGAAATGAAACGAAATGAGGGAGACAACCCTACATTAGGGATTGTTTTATGCTCTGATACGGATGAGGACATTGCGAAATATTCCGTCCTTCACGGACATGAACAGCTTTTCGCATCAAAGTACAAAACTTGTCTTCCATCTGAGGAACAGCTTCGAGAAGAAATTGAAATTCAAAAGAGATTTTACTATTTACAAAAAAAGGAAGATGAAGAACTGGGTAAGGATAGTTAAATTCTAAAGAAATATATAAGATAATTGAATGAGAGTGGGTACATTCCCATAGGTGCGAACTTAAG
>DKUR01000077.1 GCA_002490775.1 Lachnospiraceae bacterium UBA7199
CACATCTATGGGTACATTATATTTTACACAGGCATACAAACCTTTTGATTTTGCCTTAAAAGGGTTCAAATTTAGCAATAAAGTAGGTTCAAATATCTGTGGGGAAGGTTCGCTTTCAAACACTGCTCCTTACAAAAACAACGGATGCCAGGCTTTTGCCAGCCATCCTTATGTTAATGAAAATTACCGCCAGCGGAAATACACTAAAATGTACAGCTATTTTCCATGACGCCCGGAAGCAGGGTATAGATAGAACAGCCGATTTCCTTTTCAAAATGTGCTTTTATCTCCAGAATTTTCTTCCACCTGTCTATTGTGGCAGGATGGATGCCATACCGGATTGTAACATCCACAAACCTTTTTTCCAAAAAGCAGAAGCCGGTGGGCATAGCAAGAGCGTCACATAGCTGCACCAGACGGTCATAATCATCATAGACAGCGTTTGCAACAAACTCTTTCAGGAACAGGTAATCATCAGCACTCACATCAAATTCACCGATGGAAGTGTTGATATCCTGTATCATGAACCCATGAGAAATACAGATCTGTGCCGCTTTTTCCCATCCACGTTCCATGCAGTAGTGATACCCATCTATCAGATGCTTTTCTGAACTGACTCCTGCATAACGCCCTATATCATGCAGCAGCCCAAAAAGATAAGCCTGTTCGGCAGATAAATGTTTACAGCAGGCCGCAATATTTTTACATGCCTTTGCCACATACCAGGAATGGCTGGCCCATGCCCCTGGATTGGATTCTGACGCTTCTTTCAGAGCCTGCTCCGCAGTCTGTCTGTTTAGCTCCATACGTTTCCCTCCTTAAAAAAGATAGAGCCAGCTTATAAAAACAGCCGGCCCCTATATGATGAAATATTTACTGCTGCATCAGCAATCTCCGGCATAATAGGAAACAATGCTCATATAGTCCTTTGGCTCCGGAATTTCCAGGGCAAGCCGCAGACAATTTTTGTTTTGGCGGTACTGTTGCCACAAACTGCTTTGTATCCATTTGTCTTTGCCGATCTGTACTTTTTTGTCGTCCGGGCCAAACATATACACTTTCCCAGTACAATCATTGATGGTATCCAAAAAGCCTTTCATGTTCAGAATATTTAATCTTACCATATCAAATCCTCCTGTAAATGCATCATTGTCTTTACAGGTATCATTATAATGCGATCCAAGTGGAAAAAATATCTTATTTCCGCCTTTATCTATCACTATCCTGCCATTTCCTTCGATATTCCAGCGGTGTACAGTGTGCATACTCCCGGAAAACCTTGCCAAAATAGCTGCTGCTTCCTAATCCGCAGGCATGACCGACTGTCGTAACAGGTTCCTGTCCTTTTGCCAGCATCTGGCAGGCAATTTGTAAACGGTAACTGTTGATATATTCTACGGGCGTCATGTGCAGATAATCATGAAACACTCTGAAACATTCCCTCTCGCTAAGATATGCTGCCGCTGCCAGCTCGGCAATAGAAATTTTTTCGGAATAATGCTCGTGAACGTATATCATCAGCAGCTTTATTTTATCATTGTTTTTATTATGTTCCCCATTTTTCCCCAGTATAGGGCGGGATAATTCAAAAAGCATCAACCATATTTCCGTCAGGATTTCCCGCAGTTTTATTTCATATCCAAATTCATCATCTGAAAAATGGAATGCTTCAAGGATGAGTTTCAGTATTTTATCCTGCGCCGCACTTCCCGGAAAAATAGGAATAATTTCAATCTGCGAAGCTGTCATAATAGGGGTGATATATTTCTTTTCAATCCTGCTCCCCTGTTCCCCGGCAAGCAGGGAAGCATCAAAAATATGAAGAAACTGAATGCTTTCCTCTGTCTGTGAAATTGCCTTTGTCATATGAAGCACGTTGGAATTTACCATACCTCCGCTTCCGGCCGGAAAGAGTATCTTTCCGGCCGGCGTATCATATTCAACACTGCCGCTTTCCATGTAAAAAATTTCTACCGCCCGGTGCCAGTGCCAAGGTGCAACCCGTTCTATATACTTATCAAGCTCTACCCTTGAGGCAATATAAGGGAAATCCTTTGAAAACCCGGGAAGTAATTCTTCCTTGCTCCCAGTATAAAATTCAATGCTATGGATATTTTTCATGTCTGTTTACCTGCTCATCTCTCATTCTTTATCATATAAAAAGAAAAGGTACTGCCTTTCCCATGCTTTGACTTCACCTTCAAATACCCATTCTGTTTCTGCGCAATTTCCCTGGCAAGATACAAGCCGATTCCCACACCCTTTGCCTTGGCTACTTCCTTACTTCTGTAAAAGCGCCTGAAAATTTTCGCCTGTTCTTCCTCCCTGATTCCAATGCCCTGATCCTTCACGCTCACTGCCGCAAACATTTCATAATCTGTGACTTTTATCTGCACCCTGCTCCCAGGAGGACTGTATTTCACAGCATTGTCAAGCAGATTACCGATTGCTTCCTCCGTCCACTTCCTATCAAAGCAAGCCTGCGTCTCTGTATCCTCCACCGTAATTTTAATCTGCTTTTTTGCTGCCTCCTCCTGCATCATATTTACTACTGCCAGAAGCATTGGCGCAATAGGCTGCGACACTGGCTGTAACATAAGCACCTCACTTTCAAGACGGGAAGTTTTGATTAAAGAACGAATAAGAAAATCCAGCTTTTCTGACTGCTCCCTGATTTTTTCAACCATAGGAACAAGCTCAGGATTCTTTTCTTTTTCCTCTAAAAGCTGTGCATACAGCATAATATTGGCAAGAGGCGTTTTGGTTTGATGGGAAATATCGGAAATAAGGCTCTTGATCCTGCCCTGCTCTTCTAAAAGCTTTTGCCTAGCGCTCACCTGGGAAGATAAAAAGCGTTTCCACTTTACCTCCAGTCTGGAAAATCTGCTCTCATCATAATTTCCTTCGTTAAAATGGCCGTTTAATGCATCATCAAGCATATCCTCAAGCTTCGCCATCGTGCCAATATGAACTTTCTTTCTCTTTTCTTTCCCCTTATGCCTTCCAAACATATCCTTTCCCATACACTGTCTGTAAATGCCCTTCTCCATTTTCGTGCAGCTTGCCGCGCAGCCTGTTTACTGTTACGGATAGTGCATTTTCATCCACAAATTCTGCGCCTTCCGTCCAGATCCGGTCGATCAGCTTCTCCCTGGTAAGTATCCTATTTTTATTTTCCACCAGAAGCTGTAAAAGCTTTAATTCTGTCTTACTTAAAAATATTTCCTCTTCTCCTTTTTTCACCTGCATCTCTTCAAAAGAAAAGTAAAAATCCCCAAAACGATACACCTGCTTTTGTCCTTTTCCTGCGTTTTTCAGAACCTTATCAATTCTTGCCCGCAGTACCATAAGGCTAAAAGGTTTGGTAATATAATCTTCTGCACCAAGCTCTAAGCCCTTCACCTCATCCATCTCAAGATCATTGGCTGTTAAAATGATCACCGGTTCATTCCCTTTGTTTTTTATCTCCTTAAGCAGTTCATATCCGTTTCCATCGGGTAAATTAATATCAAGAAGAATCAGATCAAAATCTTCTATTCCCGAAAGTGCATCCCTTGCCCCGGCGATACTTTCACACAGAACAAAAGAAAACGCTTCCCTTTTTAACGCAAGTTCGATTCCCTCCCGCAGCCCTTTATCATCCTCTACAATTAATATTCTTTTCATTTTCTTTTACCTTAACCGCTTTTCTTGTACCAACTTCAACAAGTATGTTGCCTGGAATATATCCTTATACAATTTTAGACTTTTCTGCCTGAAATAGTTCTGCGACTCTCTCAATGGAAATATTCTGCTTTCTGGCATATTTGAGAATAGTTTCAAATTCCTCTGCAATATAGGCTTCCGGATTATCCTTTGTAATTTCTACAATAACTTTAAATCTTTTATATTCTTTAGGAAATTTTTCCGGCATCTCACTCATATATTGCTCTATCGGGAAGTCAATAAACATAAGCTCTCTGGCACCAATTTGAATGAAAAGGTCACTTATTGTCTTTTTTTCTACTTCTGTTATGTTATCCGGCACACATATTGCAATCGCAGGCTTCCGAAGGGGCTTTTTCCCTAATGCTTTGTATAAAAGGTGAGTAAATAAAGAAACTGCCACCGTATAATCGGCAATCATTCCCTGCCGCAATGGAGAGATCATCAAAATATTTTCCATATTTCCCTTCGCGATATATTCTGCCTCTGTTCCAAAAGCTATTATTTTTGAGTTCACTGTATCAAATGCCACAAGTGATTTTTCTTTCAACACCATTCCCCTGTCCTGTATGTAAATTGCAATATCAGCAGGTTCATATTCTATATTTGCCATCCTGATTTACTCCTTCCTATCATCCGTTTGCTCTGTGTTTGCCGCCCACTAAAATCTTTGTGATAAGTTCATTGATGATACATAAATTTAATTCCTGCAGGTCACTGTACTGTCAGATCAGGCTTATCCACTTTTTCGCATTCATGCTCATCAGTCTGCAAGCACTTTTCCTCTTTATCCGAATGAATTTCCAAGTTTAATATCGCCCGATTTCAATATCAAACATTTTCTGCGTCCTGCCTTGCGCTGTTTCATAATAAGTTTTTACTCTTGACAAAACTTCCGTATGCCTTTAGAATACGTCTTATAAGAAGAAATGAGTTTTACGACCGTACAGCTATTGCTCAAGCGGCTTGCTCGTTTCTTTTTTTGTTCTCAAAATATCATACAGATACAGTTTTCCATCCTTTGCATGACGCACCAGTATTCTTGACTGAAAAACATTGTATCTGACCAGTTCGCCCACATCATCATAAATAGGTATTGCAAAACGTGTATCATACCTGTACCAACCGAATTTTGCATCTGTACTATGTTGTTGTGTATCATTCTCTGCAAATGTTTTATTTGTGGCAATTTCAATCATCTCCTCGTTAACGTTTTGATATCTGAAATTATTTTGCATAAATAACCTCTTTATTCATAATTTCCAATGCTTGCTTCTCGAGTTTATATGCCTCATATCTTTCTTGGTTAGCCAACAACGCAAGCGAATTAATCTTATCCTGAACACTGCTGTTTTTTAACAAAGGGATTGGAATCTGCCGAACATGATTATCATCAATCTCATCAACTACTGAACCATATGTATAATGAGTAATCAATTCATATCCATAGTCCGACAATAAAAATACATATAAATAACCTGCAATTTCCTTACTAGAAGGCACAACTCGAATAATATGCTGATTAGCCGTCCAGTTCTCCCACTGCTTTCCTACCAAAGCTACTTTTCCTATTGTTCCGCTACATGTTATTAGTATCATGTTTTCATGAAGTTCTAATTGCTTTGCTATTCTATCCTTATGATGAACAAGCGATAAATACTTTTTATTAGAAGGATCTAATTCTCCTAATTGTTTTCCTCCAATAAAAACACGTCCATATCCTTCATCTACATAAACTCTTTTAAATCTTCCCGGCAAGATAATTTCCGCACAAACATCAGAATTTTCAAGCGTTGTTACTTCCCTTGCATATTTTTTTAAATGGTCTATAATCGTTTTAACTATCGGAACATGATATGATGCATCAACTCGACCAGCAAGTTCGCTTAATCTAACACTGAAATTTTCAACTACATCATTATCTGTTGCACTTTGTTCTTTCAACGCATCAATTTCAGGTAAGTTCAACTCATGAATAAGCAATTTCATAGCTTCGTCAATCAACCTATTAGAATCATCACGTAATTCAAAAGAATGAACTATCAAATCATGAATTTTATTTTTTATGTCTTGCGATGCATTAGGGATAGGAACTGTCGCTAAATGTTCTGGTTCAATATGCGTAATAACCGCACCATAGCTGTTGGTCAATAATATTTTATTTCCTATCTTACTTTTCAAATATGAATAAATATACCCCTGATCAACAGTCTCTTTACAATCTATTCTAAGTAGATCGTGACTAAAAATTTTATTATTTAATGTTTCCGAAACATATGACACTTTTCCTATAGTCCCAGAACAAGTCATTAACACCTGTCCCTTTTTTACTCTTAATGACTCTATGTTAGTTTTAGTCAAATGTGATATATAGCCATCTGGTACAGGTTTAATGTCTACGATTGTTGAGGGTTGATATATTGGTAAATTCGATTTTTTCACCCATATTCGTTTAAAACGAGCTCCTGTATAAGAGGTAGTCAAACCATTTTCTCCGCCAATAGTTGTAATCGGAAATTTCCCAGATTTAATAAGCTGGCGTGCCTGTTTCGCTTCTATATCGTACACGCTTGCTTCCAATCTTTTTCCACGTGAAATAATGTCTCCCAGAGAAACCGAACACCACTTTAGCGGAGATTCAATGTTAACATTATTGTTTTTACAAGCATTGTTAGTGCTTACCATGCCATCCCCTCCTGTTTCTTCCACTTCGCAAAAATTACTGGAACATCTGGTGTTTGATCATCTTCAACTTTTTTCTTTTGCTCATGAGCAACAATCTTATCATTTTCTCCATTTTCAATTGTAGGCAAAACGCTGTTAGTATCCGGTACTAAAATTTCATTTCCCTCTTTATCACGTTTAAAAGTAGGATTTCCTCTTTTATCATGACCTATTTTTTCAACCATAGCCATAAAAACATTATAATCTGCCATTACTCCACTCTTTTCTTCAGTATCTTTTTGTTCCTGAGTTTTCTTCTGCAAAAACAAAACCGAAGTTTGCGTGCCATTACGCGGCTGGAATGTATCTGCATGTAAATCTATACTTGCAATTATACGATGATTCTTAATAAGCCATTCACGAATGTATCCTAAGCCCGGGGAACCTAAAATCGAATCAGGTAAAACGATTCCCATTCTGCCCCCTGGTACAAGCAACTGAGTACATCGTTCAATAAATAATATTTCTGGCGGAACAGAGGATTGCAATTTCTGCGTTTTCGTCCATACTCCTGTTTTTTTATCATTTGTCCAAATATGCGCTAACTCATATTGCTCCAAAACATTCTTATCTTTAACAGGAATTTTACTTCCAAAAGGTGGATTCGTTACTATTACATCAAAGCAACCAATGGTATTATGATTACGCAATTCCGCTTTATCTCTCCCTAAAGCTTCTGCAAGTTTAGAGCGAAATTCATCTGACCATTCATGAGGTGGAAGCAATGAATTAGTCTGCAAAATATTTCCACTACCATCATTATTCATAACCATATTCATTTTTGTTGCTTTAACAAGATCTGGATTAATATCAAATCCAAAATAGTTCGATGCGGCCATCTCAGATATTTTATCCTGAAATACTCGAACTGTATCACTATCCCAATCACCTTTACAAATTCCGATTGAATCAGCAAACTCTTTCTCAAGCTTCATAATTACATGTGTCATGGCCGTTACCAAAAAGCCGCCTGTACCACATGAACTATCTAATACCTTCTCATCAATAGCTGGATTAATCATTTCCACAACCATTTTCATAACATTTCTTGGTGTAAAGAATTCACCTCTATCTCCACGAAGATTGGCTCCCACAATTTCTTCATATGCTTTTCCTTTTATATCAATATTAGTATTTAACAGACTATATTTTTGAATTTCACTTACAATATAAGCCAAACTACGAGGTGAAAGCTTAATTTCATCATTTGCGTCGAATATTTTTCCATGTTTCTTTTTTACTCGTTCAAATATTTTTGAAATACGCTTACGCACAGTTAATTGTCCATCAGGATTAGAACGTTCTTCGGAAGTTGTATAAAACTCCAAAGGTGCTGGTATGTTACGTTCATCCTCAATCTTGCAGAAAATAACCTTTAATAATTCAAAAAAAGCCGGCTGTTTCTGCAATCCATCATTAATATGAATATGATTATGACAAGTTTTGAATACGAACAACAAATTGTCATCATAAGCATTTTTCAACGAAGTTCGCTTAGGTCGATTAATATCATCTAAATTACCATCCGCTGACGGTATATCATTGTAATCCATAAAATCAATCTGACCTTTATCATTTACATATTTACGAAAAACTTCTTTTTGCTTACCATTTGTCCACATTCCCCATTCACAATTTGGGCACGCTGACATATATGACTTTAATTGTTCAACACCATCTTTTGCATTTCGAGCATCTACAGTTTCTTTCTTGCATTCGATAATAAGTTTAACATTTTCTTGAACTTTATTAACACAATCTTTATCAAAAATAACTATATCCGCACGAGGTTTTTTGGAACCAAGTTGCAATGTATATTCAATCGAAATTTGTGTCGGTGAATATTTATGTTCATTAACTAAGCGTTTTTCAATTGTTTGTCTTACATATTCTTCAGGCGTATCATTACGAAATTTACCGTCAACATAATCACATATTTTCCCATCAGGTATAACTATTACTTTTGTCTCATTCATAACCAATTCTCCTTTGATTTAGCTTATATTTCTAATTACTTTGGAACTCTAATCTATTGCACTACGTCCACTTTTAACCCATGCATCTAATTCGACTCTTTTAAATTTCCATAGTTTTCCTATTTTATGTGCAGGAATATCAGTTTTTTTAATCCATTTTCTAATAGTGTCTTTTGTCACATCTAAATAGTTAGCTGCTGCTTCGATTCCTATCCAATCTTCCATATAATTTTCCATAGCATAAGTTCTCCCATTCTTTGAAATGCTATCAAAAGCATAGCACATATGTTCTGTGCTTTCAATATGTTTTTGCGGTATTTCGTAGTATTTCTTGCTCCCATTCCTACCTTCTGAAGCCATCCCCAACCTTCTCAACCACCTGTCTGATACTTTCCAGCAGATTCCTTCCATCCACCACAAACTGTTTCATGAAATCGTATGCCTTATTCAGTGTTTCCCGAAGTTTAGAGTTTTCAGCCTTCAGTTGCTCATTTTCATACATAACATCTATGAATTTCTCCCTCAAGGTTTCATTGCCATCGGAACCGCAAGCCATTTCATAAACCTGCTCCGCAATCTCTGCCCTTCGTTCCAGCTTCGTTGCCTTCTCTTCCAAATCCACCAGAGTATCTCTTTGTGTTTTGATATAAGCCTTGATTCTATCAGCTCGCTCGTTAGCCTCTTTTACCCTTTCATCCGCCTCCTCATAACCCATCTGCTTAACCGATACCCGCATGGATAAAGTGTCATACTCCTGCACAAGCTGTTTCTTTTCACGCTCCAACAGTTCATTCTCCTGCTGCTTTTCATCAGCCTGCTCCTTCAATTCGTCGTAACGAATTTCCTCTTTTAACACTTTATATTCCATAACCGATCAATCATGATTGCGATCTTTGGCCTTTTCTCTTATCTGTTCTCCAAGAGCAATTTTCACTTTCTGATTCGCAAAAGCTCTTAATTCGTCCTGAAGAACTATCGAAAGCACTTCTTTGGTAAATACCTTTCTTTTGAACACCTGCTTGGACATTCCCTTCTTGTATCCTGTACCTACCGGAACTCCTACCACATGCATATGAGGACTGTCCTCATCCATATGGACTACTGCATGCGCGATGATAATCTGTATCCCTGCATCATCTATCTTTTTCAGTTTCTCATCCGATGGAATATAGCCGTCGGAAGAAGCCCCCATCACAAATTTACAACTGATTTGATCTGCATTTTCCTCACACACTCTGTCAAATATCGCTTTGACTGGTGCAATACATGTTTCATCCCAGAAACCGACAATCGTGCCATCTTCCAGCCTCTCTTCATTGGCAAGCGGGACAATTATGTAAGCTCTCCCTTTTCCGGACTTACATATGTGCACTCATCAAATTTATCCCAGTACCCGCCTAATAGAAGGATTGCAACTGATAAAATCATCTGCTTCCATTTGTGCCTGCCATGGCAGACAGGGGTTTTCGTTTTTCGTTTCCTTGGTAAATTTAGGTAATTTCATTTCTTTTTCCTTTCCTATAATCTATTTCTTCTTGTGATTGAAAATTATCGGTTTTCATTCTCAAAAAATTTACACAATAATTCAACATAAGGATATCTCCCCTCTGCATCTTTTCTATTTTCATATCCCGCATGATGATAGCCTTTCATTACCTGATAATTGATCTGCGATTTTTCATATCCATGCGTTTCCATTGTCCGTATTAACAGTTCATTTTGCTCCCGCCTTCCCACAATATCCTGATCTGAGACAAGAATCAAAAATCTCTGATTCTGTGCAGCCGGCCTTTCTCCTTCCAGATAATAAAGCGGCGCTGCTTCATCAACACGAATCGAACGAGGATCTTTTCCCCTCTCTCTCAAAATATTATAATGAACAGTAGGCTGTCCTGCATCAAAAACATATCCCGCAATCTGCCTTTCTTTAACGTCATATTCCGCCAGAAATTTCGGTTGAAAATGGAGCATCATAGATAAATATGCTCCGGCTGAAATTCCTCCAATAAATATTTGGTCGTATGTTATATATTCCGTAACATGCTTCAGGCTCCATGCCACAACTCTCGCCGCATCTTCTATATACTGGGGATACACTGCCTCCGGGTACATACGATAATTTGCGCTCACTACTGCAATACCACAGGCCGCAAGCTCACCACATATATTTCTATCATCAGTTTTATCCCCGCTTTTGAGCCCGCCTCCATGAAAAAATAAAAGAAGCGTCCTGCACTTTTTCGTTTCTGGAAGATAAAGATCCAGCATACCTGCCTTCCCTGCATTTTCCTGATAAACCAGATTTTCTATCGTAAGTACCTTGCCCATCTTTTTCTACCTCTTTTAAAATATTGTTCCATTTTATTCCTGCGGAGTATCTAATTTATTATATCCGATATCATCTGCCTTAGGCAATTGTTTTGTTGCACATGCCTCCTTGGTGTGATATATTGAAATAACCAGATAAAAGCCATAAAATTTCAGGCAGAAAGAAGTGATCCTATGACAAATTATGAGAAAGCCATCGCCTTATGGCAGCAAAAAAACATAGCAACGGATGCTGAATTATCAGAAGCATTAAATGGTCATAGCATTTCATTTGCATATCATTCCGGCAAAATAGAAAATGATAATATTACCTATCATGACACCAGAGAAATTTTCGATCACGATGGTGTAACGTCTTACACTGGTGATCTTAAAACTTTGTTTGAAATTCGCAATTCCAAAGATGCATATGAGTTTTTCCTGACTGCATTCAATGAAAAGCATGCCCTCAATGAAGTTTTTATAAAAGAACTGCAGCGACTCCTGACACAAAACACCTACGATATGCGCAGATGGCAGTTAGGCGAACGCCCGGGAGAATATAAACATCATGACTTTGTAACCGGAAAGGAAGAAATCGGTTCCGCCCCGGAGGATGTGCAGGAGGAGATTGCTGAACTTCTCCTGGAACTTGAGGACATATCAGACCGAAACGCACTGACAGCAGCAGCATATTTTCATGCCAAGTTTGAAAATATCCATCCATTTGCAGACGGGAACGGGCGCACTGGGCGGCTGGCAATGAACTATTTCCTTGTCAATCACAATCACCCGCCCATCACCATCCATGAAGAAGACCGCGAGAGTTATTACGCTGCACTGGAAGCATGGGATTCTGAACAAAATCTGAATCCGCTTCGTGATTTTTTAAGAAGTCAGACCGAAAAAACATGGGAAAAACAGGTGATACGCGCTGAAAAAAGAACGCAAAAATGAAGATATTACATCCTTGCCGCCATCAGGCTGCTGGAAGAATACCGCCGCAGCCCGCGGTAAAACACAATTACCGACACCACAGTAATCAATAATGTAAATCCCAGCACCCAAAGCAGCTTCACCACATCAAATGTCATCATAACATGTACCGGAAAATAAACTGCCATGCCCACCGGGATTACACTGTAAAGTAAAAATCTTACAGCCCCCTTAAAGATCCCATCCGGGTAAGTTGCAAAGCTGGCCATGCTGCCCACCATATGGTTTCCAAACATCTCCGCACGTACAAACCAGAAAGACAGACTGCCCATCAGCAATGCAAATGCTGTCATAATCGTCGCTCCTGTCATCGTAAACAAGCAAAACAGGAAAAACCGCCTCACGCTAAAGCAAAAAATACACATAATCAGCAGCCCATAGAAAAAGTCTCCAATGGCTGAAGTGTCAGTCGCGGAAGTCATCACACTAAGCAGGATATTCTTAGGCTGCACAAGATAGAAATCCAGCTTACCATTGATAATTAAATCCGGCAGTGAAAATACCCTTGCAAACAAAATATGAGATACGCCAAAGCAACTGGCGGTAAGCCCCCACAGCAGCATGATTTCACTCATCGTATATCCGCCAACATTATCCTTAAGACGTAACAAAATAACCCATTGTACAATAAATGTGGCATTGTTCAACATCATAAACAAAATATTCGTCAGGAACGTAACCTTATTAAGCATCTCCCTCATAATATTATATTTGACAGAAAGCCCGCATACCCGCATCTGATTTTTAACCGCCATTAACATACAGTTTCTTCCCTCCCTTTTCATAGAGCAAACGCATCATTCCACAGCCAAAGACAAGATAAATCACCTGCATCAGCATAATTTCCAGATACTTCTCCCCACTAAAATCCACAATCAGCTTTGCCGGCCCATAGCAGACTGTATAGATCGGTGTCAGCTTTAGTACAGGCTGCAAAACTGCCGGAAAAATCTCAATGGGAAAAATTGTTCCCACCACCAGTATCAGCTTGTCATACAGCCATTGAAAAGGGTTTGAATCCTCTATCCAAAAGGAAAGCATACTGATGCACAGCTTAAACACCCCATGAATTGTCACACCTAACAGGATGCAGGGAACCACTGCCAAAAGCGTAATTACATGAAAATCTGGAAGACACCCCACCATTATTATTCCAATCACTGCTGTGGCCACTGCATACATGGGCAGTTGTATATTCCATTCTCCCATATATTTTGTAAGAATATACAGGGGATAATGGTAAGGCTTATTTACCAGATATGCGATATTTCCGCCCCGGATATCTGTCGCTGCCTGTCTTGTTACGGTTTCAGAGCGGGCACCAAACCATATCATTTCCGTCATCATAACATACCATATCATCTGCTCCTTCGTATACCCTGCAATCAAATCTCCGGGTGCTGCATACATGTAATCCCAGAGATTGATAAACACAAAGATAATAATAAAGTAACTGATAAACCCCATTGCGATATTTGCAGCGTATTGCAGGTTTTCCATCAGCACCGAGCGATATATAACTGCATATTTTCTCATAAACCTGCTCCCTTCCCCTTTGACCGGTATATCTCCATAATAATATTTTCCAGTGGAATATTCGAAATATTAATATCCTCCACGTGATCCGCGTCGATACTGCGGAGTGCATCATTAATCTTCATAACCGAAGTATCCACCTCCAACTTGATATGACTGCCTTTTCTCTTCAATATTGTTATTCCCTCCACCGGCGGCAGCACTGTCTCCTCCTGCAGTTTTACCTCCACAATTTTCTTGTTCAGATAATGGTATTTTAAATGCTCCATAGAATCGTCCATCACAATCTGACCGGAGTTTACGATAACAATACGTTTGCATAGCTTTTCAATATCCCCAATGTCATGGCTGGTCAGAAAAATAGTCGTATGAAATTCTCTGTTCATCTGCTTGATCAGCATACGAATATTTTCCTTCACCACCGGATCAAGACCGATTGTCGGCTCATCCAGAAACAATACCTTCGGCTTATGAATCAGCGAAGACACTATCTCGCAGCGTATCCGCTGCCCCAGCGAAAGATTCCGCACCGGCGTATTGATAAAATCCGCAAGCTCGAAAATGTCAGCAAGCTCTGCAATGCGCTTTTCTATTTCTCCGCCTGAAAGATCGTAAATCGCACCAAAGAAACGGAAATTGTCATTGGGCGTCAAATGCGTCCAAAGCTGTTCTTTCTGTCCAAACACAGTGCCAATCTGATAGGCAAGCTGCTTTCTTTTTTTCACCGGATCAATGCCAAGCACTTCTATCCTGCCGCCATCAGGGTACAAAATTCCTGTCAGCATCTTGATGGTGGTACTTTTTCCAGCACCGTTCGGCCCGATAAAAGCAAGAACTTCGCCTTCCTCCACACCAAAGGAAATCCTGTCAACCGCCCTGATTTCTTCCATCTGCGGGTGAAAAATGGCCTTGATACTTCCCTTCATCCCCTTTTCCTTCTGCTTTACCCGGAAGTTCTTGGATAACGCCTCTGCTTCGATTGCCTTCATTGTCTATCCCTCCTAAAACAAAAAAAGAAACCTTCATGTTACATACATTTAAATGCATATACCATGCGGCTTCTATCTATCATGATACTCCCGATTACCGCATAGCCAAATAAGACTTCTCATCCTATGGCCATGCGTCCTACCGGCTGTTTACCGATATCCGGCTGTGGCCTTTGTCTGAAAAATCTGAAACTGCTGCATAATCGAAATGACTAGTACGTTGTTACGAATAAACATATCAATGATCTCCTGAATTTATATTTTTAAATTTTAGATAGTGTATCATAATGCTGCCCGGAAGGCAAGCAGTTTTTTATTGATATAAGAGGGCTAGGAATTATAATTTATAAATCGCCTTTTGCCAACAAATTGTCTTTACCCATACCACAGACATATTGATTTGAATCATATTTATAGCAAACATCTAAAAAATCTGATCGTTGTTTTGAATCATTCATTATTTTTACAAGTAATTCATGCGGAACTGTTCTTGCATATGCTCCGGGACCTGCCATCTCAATATTTTTCACTCCAAAGCGGCGGAGTAAACCTTCTAATTCATTTGGCATAAAAGTATATGTTATACACCACGGAGCGCCTCCTTTTTCATATTCTGCTATTTCGTTTTCACCTCCCATAAGTCCGTCTGTCATCAGTTTTTCTATATTGCTTTTTTTAAATTTAAATGTATCTATTGCATTTTGCCTGTTGGATATACACCATTGTACAAAAGGATCATCAGAATGTTCATTCAGTATAAATTGATTTTTCTGAATCGGATTAGCAAGATACGGCAAACTGCCCAAACGGCTTGTTACACTTATTATAATACGTTTTTTTGCAATGCGCACAAGCTCACCGATAACGTGTTCCTGATTCGGATAGGTATATGAAATCGGTGCATCAAAAGAAATAACCATATCATAGGATTTATTTGTATAATCACTCAAATCTTCCAGTGCACCTTTTACAAAAGTTATTCTGTCAATGACACCCGCTTGCTCTGCCAGTTCCTTTGCTTTGTCTATCATAGGCTGAGAAATATCAAAATGTGTAACTTGGCAACCATGTTTGGCAAGAAGGATGGAAAATCGTCCACTACCTGCACCAGCATCAAAAACAGTATCTATACCCTCTAAATTATCAAGAAGTTTTCTCTCTATATGACTTTTCTGAATAATATCATCAATATATGTTTCCTCACGATGACTCTCAAGTTCACCCTTATCAGGCAGATTCCACATACGTTCAGATATTTTTCTGCTATAATCCTTAATATTATTTTTATTCACTTAAAATTCCTCCGTTAAATTTAGAATCGTGTTTTTTCACAAGTAAAGTGGTTTTGAAATCTAGTTAATCTTTAATTCATCAAACATAGTGATAAGCCATTGAGTCATGCGCTTATTTGTCTCAAAAAGTTCCGTATATTTATCCTGCTCTGCAAACCAAGCTGTGCTAACTAGCTGATTCGCCATGACCACATAAGGAAGTGCAGCACATTCCTCATTGGTAAGTTTTACTACGCTGTCATAACCCCAAAGAATATTTCGGTATATTTCCAGCCACTTTGATAACTTAGCTTGCTCTTTTTCATCAAAGCTCTCACTCAAAATTGCCATAGCCGCATAGCAGGGATCATAAATACGCAGGTTTTTCTCCGACAGTTCAAAGTCAATAAAACCCCATTCGTCCTGCGACACAATAATGTTTGACGGATTCGGATCACGATGGATGATTTGCTTGGGCAGCTTGTCATATAGTTTTCCAAATTCATTCAAATAACCCCGGCAAAACGACTCCGAAAGTGACAAAATATCTTTTGATTTCGGCAGTGCCCAATTCTTTACGGATTCATACAGATTTACGTCATTCACAGAAGTTTCAGCCTGACACAGAATGAGATGCAGCTGCCCGATAATTTCACCGACAAATCTTGCCTTTACAGCATAATCTCCTTCATAAAAATCATGGGCAATCATTTGCGTGCCGGAGATTCGCCGGGTTACATAGAAAAACAGTTCGCCGTCCTGTACGTATGCCCGCCCATCCGTTGTTTCGATTGGGGAAGATATACATACACCAGCGCCTTTTATTGCATTATAAAGCGCGATAGCGTTTTTGACTTCATCATAATTTTTAGAGAACTTCAGAACAAAATTTTTGCCGACATAAAAGGCTCTGTTACTTTTCTCTCCATTGCTCTCGTGGTAGACGTCAGAGATTGATTCATTTTCTAATTCCCAGTGCTTCAAAACATCCAAAGCTTTCTTATGAGATACTATATAGTCCTCCTTATACAAGTTCAATTTGTAAGGTCGTTTAGCCCGTCCTTTTTTTATATAGGTGGAGGGAGTGCAGTCGAATTCGCGCCGAAAAGCTTTGTAGAATCCAGCATAGGTATCAAAACCGTATTCCAGTATCACATCAATTCTTTTGCAGCCGCAGCGAATTTCATAAATCGCATGAATAAGTCTGCGCCGAAGAATATATTGCATCACCGACATTCCAACGGCTGATTGGAACAGCCTGTAATAATGGAACAGCGAATAACCTGCCTGCTCGCAAAGCTCCGTGGCAGTGATAGGAGTCTTCAAATTATCCTCTATATAATCAAGGCTTTCCTGTATGCTTTTTCGGTAATCTATTAATTTCGCCCCCTTTTTTATTACAATAAGACAGCTCGCAAAGCGTGCTGGCGTTTGTTGTCTTGTAGCTACGTATATAGAATAACACATAAATTGAGAAATACCTTTCCTGTTTTGCTGCATTTTAAATCTTTGTTTCGACTTCTGCACCATTTCATATGATGAGTATCAGTCTGCCATTGATATACACAGTCGTACAACAATCGGTATAACATTATGTTTTAACCGATTCCGATATTTCAAATAAATTATCAATCAAGGGGATCATTAATAGCAAGGACATTTAAGGCACATTCTGAGCTGGGAGTAGTCTTTAGTTCTTTTTCTGCTTCCCAACAGTCAATCCTAAGAAGATACCCTGCGGCAGTTGCAATCCACATGTATCCTCTAAACTTCGTAGAATTTATGTCTGTTTATCAGGAAAAATACCTCCTCCCACTTTTAAATGGCTCATACATTTCCTTCTTCGGATTCTGCAAAAGGCTCTGCAAGCCTTGTGGTTCTGATATTCTTTTCTGCCTGAATCCTTGTCAGCCTCTCGTCCAGTGCCACTCTTTTTTCATAATCGCACTCTGCCCTGTGCACACAGGAGGCGCACTCGCCATGATTGCAGACCGGATAGACTTTCTGAAGGACCTTTGCAGGATCGCTGAAATCATCAATTACTTTTTCGGCAATCCCGGCCGGACTTACCGCCCTGATAAGACTGTCCCTGTCCTTTTCAGGCACGCCCTTTACAACCGCTCTCATATAATACAGGACTGTACGACAATAGCCAGCGTTTTCTGTGGACATCATGCTAAAAACGTCTTTCATTGATTCCATGTAATACAGCGCCTTTTCCGGCTCTCCCAGGCGGTAGCTGCACAGGGCAGCCAAAAAGCCGGCATCATCAGGAGCGCTGAACATAGGTTTTTTAAAGGCAAGCCATCCCATGCAGTTAAAAGTGTTCTCCAGCATGGCATATCTTTCAATCAGACAGTATTGCCGCAGCCTTAAGACCTGGGCATCTGTCGCTGTATCAAGATGGCGCATAATCTCTTGAACGTCTTTGTACAATTTCAAACGTTTGAGAAACAGCATATCCATGTCAGAAGTCTCACTGATGCCCTGTGCATAGATAAACACACTTGGGAATCCAAGAAAGGACACGTCCTCTATGTATACATCGCCGCCAAGTTCTTCCATTTTGGCAATCATTTTTTTCATTAGCTCACGGTTGCCCATCTGTGAAACATCCTCCCACGGGATAAACTCATAACTGGGCGTCTTGTAAAACAGACGGGCAGGATTATATCCTGCGCCAATTTTTATCAAATTCCACAAGTTCGTATAGGCTGCCTTTGAGTACGCTTCAAAGCTGGGGTAAGAAGTATGGCAGAACTGTTCAAGGGTGCGCCCCTGCATAGACTCTGAGAACACTCTCTCAATGGCAACCGCTATATTAGGATGCGCTCCAAACTTAACGCCAAAGGTCTGCCTGTGTCTGTCTACAATCACCCCGCAGACTACAGGAAGCCCCTTTCCCAGAGACAGATCAAAAACATGGGGTTCATAATCCCCCTTTTTCTCAATCTGCGTTATGATCTGGAAAATTTTTGAAAAATTCTTCAAATATTCACGCGGAATCTCTGGAGGAACAATATTCTCCTTTATAAAAAGGATATTCACATATCTCTCAAAGATCTCTGAGCTTGCCTGCACAATCGCTTCTTCAAGGGTATTGCCTGCTGCCATGCCATTTGACATTGCCGCCGCTATCAGGAATCCGCGGGGCAGCATCACTTCCTTTTGATCCCTTACCGACCAGAAGGGATAGAGGAGAATTTTTCCATCCCATTCAGAACAGCTCTCTATAAGATCATCCACAAGCTTATGCCCGTCAGGAGCAAATAAATTATCAGGTTTGTAAGAGGCCGCAATCTTATCCTTAATTGCCTGTACGCATCGGGGCTGGTAATCCCCCCTGACCGAATACCAGGGATAACCGAGCATCTCCTTCCGTCTTTTAAAGCACGACACATCACCTAAATATGGACCACTACAGGTAAAAATCCTGTTTTGCAGACGCTCCATAAGCTCGGCGTAGGCACTGGCAGCGCACAGCTCGCTTGACACGCCCTTTCCGTTAGCGCCGACAGCGCCCCCGCTTACGCAGGTTGCTTCAACACGGCTGGAATAACAGGACTCCACATCAACAGGCAGCTCCTCATATTTTACGGGAATTTCCGCCTGATTTAAAAGTTCTTTGATCTTTGCTACTGTACTGGCAGGTGACGCATCCTTCCCTCTCTCCTGCCATTCGGTTTCTTTTTTATTTTCCATTATCTTTTGCTCCTTCCTTTTGCCATTGCTTCCCGGATATTCTTCATAACAGGCGCTGCCGCATCCATCTTGCATCTGCCTGCTGCCGGACAGCCTTTACACTGGAAACAGTCAAGCTGCGGCAATGCCAAAAGCGGTTTTGCTATAATCTTAAGCGCCTCATCAACCCATTCCTCAGAAAACAATGTGCGAAGAACATATGCTGCCTGATTCATATCCTTTCCCTTCCAGATTGTTTCAACAAGCTGTCTTAGAACATGGAAGCCAGTCGCCTCTCCTGCTGCATTAAAGGAATATGGACGCAGAATTTTAACAGTCTCCTGATAATTGCCGGTATGGATATCATAGATTGCATTGATCAGTCCGGCATCCAGCATAAATCCCATAAGCCGCGGGCTGTAGGGAATTCCCGCCAGGCTTGCGTAGGAATTCTCCATTGACCAGCCCTGCTTTAGCCTGACATAGCGCATTGCCTGTTCCCGCTCTTTCTGTGTAGCGGCCGCCATGTTTCTCAGCACAGGACGGGCGCTTGCAGCCAGCTTCTTTTCCGTAAGCCGCTGGGCGCCAAAGTTAAGCAGCATACTCTCCCCCGGCACCACAATATGATAAGTGGGAAATCCCAGAAACGAGCAGTCTCTGACATAAGGCTGCCATCCCATCTTCTTGTATAATTCCAGCATATAATCAAGCTGTCCGTCCGCGGTTTCGGATGCTTGATCAAAGGGATGGTACTCCCACGAGGGTACACTGCCAAAGAGATTCATGGGGTAGATTCCCGATGCATCCTTCAGATAATTGAAACGGTTCACGATTTCCAAAGCATATTCATCCTTGCCCAGATCGTATTTTGGAGAATATTTCATTCCGCTGATATGTTTCCCCTGCAGAATTTCCGTAAGCGTGCGCTCAAGTGCCGTTTCAAAACGCGGGTGGGAGCCAAATTTAAGTGAAACCGCTCCTCTGCGTTTGTCAATTACTGCCGCCGCAATCACAGGCAGTCCCACCCCACAGGAAGCGTCCATGATTCTTAAGGACAGTCCGGAATTGGAACGAAAAGCGCGGACAGTCTCTTTCAATTCGGGCACAGCATCAAGAGCACCCTCCGGTACCACCGGAGGCGTCAGCCGCTTTGACATTATCTTACCCGCTGCCCATCTCTCGGCAATCTCACTCATCCCCTGAACCAGCGCTTCACTTCTATTGTTGCCCGCACAGGAACCATTAGTGAAATAAAATGCCCGGTAAATACAGTCGGGAAGATATTCTATTTTGCCATCCTTCATTCTGGTAAAAGGCAGAGCGGACATCTTACCGTCTTTGGAAGCAAAATTCCACTGCTCAAGATAACGGGCCGTATCCGGCTTTATAAAACCAACCCCGCCGCTTGCGCATATAATTGCCCGTACCGACTCCTCAAGCAGCACGCTTCCAAGTTCTGCCAGACGCTTGGGCGTCTCCCTAATCTCATCGCAGCCTGCCTGAAATCCGCCCCAGCAGGATATCTGGTCACTGAAATCATGTTGAAACAAATATCCTGTCTGTAAACGTTCCATAAGCTCCGCATAGCCGCTGGCCAGCGCATAAGCAGGAGATGCCCCCTTACCGTTCTGCCCGATATTGGTACCTTTTAAGCTTACGCGAAGAGAGCAAAGCTCCCCCACGCCCGAACGAATCAGATATTCTTCCGGTTCAAATCCCACCGAACGAAGTATTTCTTTTATATGCGCAACCGTCTGCTGTGGAGGACACGCCTTGAATTTCGACCTTTCATACTCACTCTGAGGCGTTTTTCCGGCGCATACGCCCTTATTTTCACCAATCACAAGAAGGTTTTCTCCGCCTGTCCATTCCCAGACACTATTTTTACCCACATCTTCTAAAAGCGCATCGCGGCGTATCAAAAGAAGCTCTCTGTAACGCTTTGCCTCATCCTCCGAAATAAAATCAGGTCTGTCGGGAAAATTACAAAATGTTTCAAATTTCTGCATTTCCGCGCTGTAGTCAAGATGGATGTAAGTCTTCTTGTCCTCATTGCTCATCGCCCCATTGGAGAGTGAAAAAAATTTACCTAATGGATATACCCTTACCGATTTCAGTCCCATCCTTGAAAAAATATAGGGCGGCAGCTTTGGATCAATACCGTTAGCATAGCTGGCTGCCGGCTTAACTGCCTCGTAAAAATTCATTACCTTCTGATTCAGCGTATTATATTCTGTGAGCCAATCGTATTGGGGCGGATAAAAACCCTCACACACCGGAATGTGGTCAAAATTGTCAGCAGTAACGGATGCAATCACGCCGCCAATCTTGCATACCCGCTGCATCTGGGCAATGGCGCCGCAATAGTCAAAAACACTTGTCAGAAAGGTATGCGAAACAACAACATCAAAAATATGATCTTCAAATGGCAGTTTCAGAGCGTCTGCGGACTGAAATACAAATTCATTGTTCGTACAAAAACGTTTTTCAGATTTTTGTGCCACAGAAATAAAAACATCATCATTGTCGATACCATAAAAACGTATCCCGCTGCACGCTTTGGCAAGGTAATAAGTAAATTCTCCTGTACCGCAGCCAACATCAAGCACACACATTCCTGATTTCAGCCCCAGCTTTTCAACCGTGTAAGCCGCCAGCTCCCTGTTGATAATCATCATACGTGATTTTTTCATAAAATCGGGATTCTGAAAATTTGTAGACCATTCATTCATCTTAGCCTGTTCTCCCCCTAATCTGATCTATCATTCTGCCAGGATACCAAAGAGCAGCCGCGCCAAAACTATTCTGGCGGCGGCTGCTTAAACAGATTAGATCGCTGCTGCCGCTGCTGCTTTCCCCGCATCGCTGGAACTAGAACTTCCGCCAGCAACGTTCTCAAGTTCCTCGTCAGATAACTCCTGACTTGCCCGTTCGTTAAGCTGTTTCATAACCTTCGTGAACACATCAAGATCGTCCGTTATCCCTGCTGTCTTCGCCAACTCATAAGCCTCTTCAGGCTTTTCACAGCCTCTCATCTTTTGGCAAAGCTCCTCATCCTTTTCCATCTTTTTTACAAATTCCTGTGTTGTCATATTTCTTTCCTCCTTCATTATTATTTTTATGTAGAGCAGTCACCATAATCCCCATGCATATCGCAAGCACCGCTTGCGATACTGCATAAATAGAAAATTCTATCCACCCGGAAGGCTGCTGCAAGACATATCATAACCAAATTTATGATATCTGCCGGATGGCAAGTTCATAAAATCTCCCCTTTTTCTTCATTAATTCCTCAAACTTACCCTCCTCCAGCAGTTTCCCATGCTCAAGCACCAGAATACGGTCGCAGTTCACAATAGTGCTTAACCGGTGGGCAATCACAATTTTGGTTGCCTTGATCTTCTCCAGGCTCTCAACCACCATACTCTGTGTTACGTTATCCAGAGCAGAGGTTGCCTCGTCAAAATAGATAATCTTCGGTCTGCCTATAAGCGCTCTCGCAATTAGGACTCTCTGCTTTTGTCCGCCGGAAATCGTACCGCTGTTTTCGGATAAAACTGTATGTAAGCCCATCGGCATTGCTTGTATGTCCTCGGAAAGCCCTACCTCTTCAATCACTTCCTGCACGCGCTCCATCTTGACATTTGGAGCAGTAATGGTGATATTTTCATAAATACTTCCAGCAATCAGCCCTCCGTCCTGCAGCACAACGCCAAACTTTTTGCGCAGTTCTCTTTTATCCATACTGTCAATATCCCTGCCATCATAGTAAATCTTACCCATCTGCGCCTTCTCAAACCCCATCAGAAGCTTTAACAGGGTGGACTTTCCACTGCCGGAAGATCCTACTATGCCGATGTACTCACCTTCTCTGATATGCAGAGACAAATTGTCGATCACCTTTCCTGTATCTTCACTGTAAGAAAAGGTTACATTATTTAATTCAATCTCTCCGGAAAGGGTGCCCGGCATCTGCACATCATCATCCCACTCAGGAAGCGTTTCCAAAATCGGCTTACAAAAATCATAAACAGGTTTTATATCATTGATCTGCAAAAGGGATGATACGATTTCCAGCATTGCCGCTGAAAAGGAACTAAAGGCTGACGTAAATCCCATAAATGCACCCACAGACAAGTCCAGATTTTTCTTAACCATCAGGTAGTAAAATATCATGGAAAATACGGTTGACAGCCCTCCTGCAAAGGCGTTGGCAAATACTGTCATTTTTTCCTTGCGGATATTGATCCTGCGCGTCTCCACATAAGGCTTTAGGTACTCATACAGTCCACGGTCTTCCACCCCTGCAATACGAATCTTGGAGATACCTCTTATCAACTGATTCATAAGCGTTCTGGATTCCATGTCCTTTTCCAGCTTTTCCTTTTCATATCTGGTCTGGCGGATACCAATCCATGCAATCAGCGCCATGCAGACCACCAACAGGGCTAGCGAAGGCCAGCTTAATTTTTTTGAATAGTGGAACATTCTCCACAGATATAGCAGGGAAAAGACTGCGCCCAGCAGAGCTTTCACCGCCACATCTGATATCTTATTGTAAACCACCGAGATACCCATTGCCCGCTGCGCCAAATCCGCCGAATTGTACCTTTCTAAAAATCCCTGGGGCAGATGAAAAAGCCTGTCATAAGTTGCGCTCTGTACCGCATACGCCATCCCATTCACACTTCTAAAAGCAGCTAAGTTTTTCACGATAGTAAATGTAATATTGCCCAGCGTACATACCAGTATCACGCTGCAAACCTGCATCAATGCGCCTGCATCTCCCAGTGGTATAAATTTATCGTATAATTTCTCATTCATATAAGGAATCAACAGACCGATCAGCGCTCCTAAACAGGCAAGCGCAATAAGATGCACGATATCTCTTTTGTTTACGTCCTGCATACCAAAGAAAAATAAATCCTTTATCTTCATCGCCTTATTGGGAAAGGGACGATAAAACATTCTTGCCTTCTCTTCCAGCTTCGCGGCATATTCCCCATCGACAACCACCGTTCTGTCTTCCTCCAAGTCATATACAGCATAACGCTTGTAACTAATTGGAATGCAGGCAACCGGCTTATGCCCTTCCTTTAAATAAGCAAGAAACGGACCGGAATCTCTTCGATACCATTTTTCCTCCAGTACGATCTCTCTTGTAATAAAATGGGATACTCTGGAAATATCCTCCAAAGTAAATCTTCTTCCGCAGTTTTCTCTGATAACCGCAAATGAGACAATCGGTATATGCTGGCGGCCACACAGGTAAGCTGCTGTATCGTACATGCGGTTACCGCTCTTTTCCGTTACCTGCCTTTGGCTTTTATGGCGGAACAGATTGTATATAACATTCAGACTTTTCTCATAAGTTTCCCTTTGTTCTGCCGCTGCAGCATAGATATACCCCTCTTCTTTTACGATATTGAGATTATATTTTTCAATCAGCTGTTCGTCATATTCTTCCATGCTTTCCAGATGGATATTTAACCTCCTGGCAAAAGCATATTTTAATTCCTCTCCTGCTGGCTGCGGAAGTTCCCTGATCTTTGCTTTATCCAGCGCTGTCAGTCCGATGCACCAGCTGCCAAGCACCTGTCCGCTGTGCAAAAAACCAGGTATCTGCTCCCCCTGTGCGCACTCTGTCAAAAACAGGCGCCTTCCGGTCTTTCCTTCTGTATACGGCATTAAATATACCAGAACACGGCCTGTTATGATTTCATAGACGGTATCATTTTGTGTAATATGGACTGTTCCACCCTGTAATTGAATCATGTTAAACAGATTTCCTCTCTATATGTTTTGTATCAGGCGCTGATAGTGCCCGGTTTTTGCTGCCAGTTCTTCATGAGTACCCCGCTGAACGATCCTGCCTCTCTCCATCACAATAATCTCATCACAATCACGAATGGCGGACAGGCGGTGTGCCACAATAATGCAGGTGCAGCCGCGCCGCTTGATATTGTCAATGATCTCTTTCTCTACAACAGGGTCCAGTGCGCTGGTCGCCTCATCCATAATCAAAACGCTTGGATTTGTCACAAGCGCCCTGGCAATCTCCAGCCGCTGCCGCTGTCCGCCGGACAAATTGCCACCTCCTTCTGTAAGTTTGAAGTCGTATGCCCCCGGCTTACTTGTGATCACATCATGAATACATGCATCCTTGGCCGCATTTACAATGTCGGCTTCCATGATACTATGATTCCACATAGTCAGATTATCCCGTATGGTTCCGGAAAACAGTGTGATTTCCTGACTGACAGTGGAAATACTTGAAGAAAGTATCTCCTTTGGAATCTTCTCAGCAGGAACACCATCCAAAAGTACCTGGCCGCTCCAGGGCAGATATAAACCGCTTACAATCTTTGTCACTGTGGACTTGCCACAGCCGGAAGCGCCCACGAAAGCAATGGAGCTGCCATTTGGAAGTAGAAAATGAAAATCCTCCACCAAGGGTTTTTCCAGAATACTATAGCCAAAAGAAATATCCTTCAGGCACACCTCGCCTTCCAGCTTCAGTGTCATCGGCACTTTCTCTGTCTCCTTAAATTTTCTGTCCTCCTCGTACTTCATGATATCTTCCACCCGGGACATATCTGCTTTCAATGTCTGAATTTTCTTCACAAACTCTGCCAGCTTATTTACCGGTTCTATAAATGCTGCCAACAGACTTGTATAGGCTGCCAGCATACCCGATGTAATACTTCCCCGGATCACCAGTACGCCGCCAAACATCATCACTAATACATTGGTCACTTCCCCTGCTGCCTGGGGAATTGCATTTAAGATTTCCTGCCTTTTCCCCAGCTTTTGTTCCAGCAGGGTGGTCTTGGCATAACTTCCCAAAATCCTGCTGATATACGTATCCTCAGCGCCAGAAGCTTTTAGTGTAGCAGTAATGTTAAGTCCCGCAAACACAAAACCGGTCAGCTTGCCTTGATCCTGCTGATACTTCATGGTAACATCGGCAATCATTTTGGAACTAAATTTAATCACAGTCAGATTAAACACCACGCTGGCAACCCCGATCAAGGTCAATGCCGGACTGTAAATAAACAGCAGTATCAGATAGAAAGCCGCCACAAAAATATTAAGAACTGTCTCTGCCAGTTCGCCAGCCAGAAAAGTACTCACATTATTATTATTTTCTACTCTCTGTGCAAGGTCGCCGGAATACCGCTGATCAAAAAAGCTGATAGGCAGCCGGAACATATGTGACAAAAACTCATGGGCCGAAACCAGTGCCATTTTATTTTGCAGCTTTTGAAGCAGCATTCCCTGATAATAAGACAGCCCCTGCTTAAAAAGGATTGTTCCTGCCATAACAGCAAGCAGGGCACTCATCCAGTCAGCATTTCCGCCCAACAGAATATCATCTATAAAAAACTGGGAAAAAACAGGAATCACCAACCCGGGAAACACCATACAAAGCCCTATGCCAAACAGAGCTGCTAAAGAGCTGTATTGCCCTTTCAGCCGTTTGGCGGCAAAGTCGATCAAGGTTCTTTTCTGTCTGCTCTTTTCAAACTTTTCCGTTATTTGGAAAGTCAATGTCACGCCAGTGAAACAGTCATCCACTTCCTCCATAGTCAGCCTTCTTTTTCCCATTGCCGGATCATTTATGTAGGCATATTTACCTTTTACACCCTCCCAAACTACAAAATGATTGAAATTCCAGTGTATAATGCAGGGTGCCTCACATTGCAGAAGTCCGTCCAGGCTTTTTCGAAAACCTTTCGCTTCCAAACCAAACTTTCTAGCCGCCCGCAGGATGTTTTTGGCATTACAGCCATCCCTTGACACCCCTGTCTCTATCCGCATCTGCTCCAAAGGTATGAATTTTCCGTAATAGCCCATTACCATTGCAAGAGAAGCAGCCCCGCATTCCGTTGCCTCCATCTGATAGATTGTAGGTGTCTTCACTCTTTTTTTCATAGCACTATTCCTCTTGCGCTTTTACCGTCAGCTTTTCTTTTAAATAGGGGATGAGCATTGTGATCGGCGCCTTTTCCTCTGTGACCACGCTTACTTCCACCATAGTTCCCGCATCAATTACAACGGATGCGCCTTTTTTGCTTGACCAATAATAGCCGCTTGTCGTATCCTCTGACCGCTCCAATTCACAGACCACTTCCACCACCGGGCCATTTTGTAAAAAAGACTCTACCAAATTATTGTCACCTAGCTGTTTTAGCATATCTTCTGTTGAAGTAATATAATCATCCACCGATACTACATAAGCTTTCATATGACCATATTCTTCTTTTTTTACTGTGCTGGGACATACCATCACTTCCATGCCCTCCTGTATCTTTTTTCCCGCACCTATCGGTATATAGCAGACCACAATACTGTCTGAATCATCGCCCATCTGTATCTTCGCCACTTCACTCCCTACTCCTAACACGCTGCCCTGGGTGACACTAATGTTAGAGATCACGCCATCTGCAGACGCACTGATTTCCATCTGCTCCCGCTGCTGCCGATATTGCTCATATTCATTTTTAAGCTGGCTTAAAATACTTCCCTTGGTGGCATAAAACTGCTTGGTAATCACTTCCAACTGATTGTCAATATTCTGCTGATCTATTGCAATCTGTACTTCCAATTGGGATACGGCATCCTCCAGATTCATCACCGCGGACCAGTACGTATTATACTGGCTAAGCGCCATATTATACCGGTTGGCCAGCTCTGACTGCTTCGCCTGCGCCCTGCCAAGCGCCTGCACCTTCGCAATATAATTTTGTCTCGCTGCATCATATGCACTGCCTGCCGCATCCTTTTGGGCAGAATAGCTCTCTGCTGTGCTCTGTGCCCTGTCTCTTGCTTCTGCGGCCGCTTCCTGGGCAAGCCTCTGCTGCTCCATACTCTGCTGATACTGCTGCTCCGCCGCCATCGCGCTCTCGGTCATAAATCCCTGATAAGATTGATAAGCTTTTATATATTCCTCTGCCGCCAACTGCAGCGCTTTGATTGTGCCTATGTCATCTGAGCCTGTCCCATCTTTCACAATTTTTTCAAAATCCATGACAGACACAGTTTCCGGCGTAACCGCACCTGAATAGTTACATGCTGCAAGAATGGTATTTAGTGTTGTTTCTTTTTCCCTGTAAATGCTTTCCTGCGCCGCCTTTGCTGCCTGTAGTTTCTCATAATTATTCTTTGCCGCATTATACTGTGAGAGTGCCTGGGCATAGGCCAGCTCCGCCTGACTTAAAGAACCGTTAGCACTCTCTAAATAACTGCCGGCTGTGGAAAACGCCGCCTGCGCCTGAGAGTAGTCAAGCTGCTCCTGTGTGCTGTCTCCCACATACAGACTGTTAAAGTATTCTGTCTCCACCGCCAGATACGCCTGCTCCGACTCCGCCGCCTCCAAACGTTTAACGCCCAGTTCTTCTGTCTTGTATTCCAACAGCGCCTGATCCTGATTCAGGGCTGAATAAAGGGTAATCATCTGATTCTTAACATCCATCAGGCTCTTATTGTCCGGCGTATAAACATCATTCTCCGAGTCCATAGTGACTGCTTCCACCGCTGCTATTCTCTCCTCATACTCCCAAAGCATGTCATCAATTTCCTTGGAATCCAGAAGTGCAATGATATCTCCCCGCTTTACCTCACTGCCCTCCGTCACCAGAATTTCACTGACTGTACCGCTGCTTTTTGCATAAACAGACTGTACTCCGGCTCTGTTTACATAAATTCCATAGGAATCCACCTCCGTCGGCAGCCTGCCAAAAATCCCCCACAGCAGGGCTGCAATAACGATTCCGGCGGCTCCAGCCAAGGAAAGCCAAAGGGTTGGTGACGTAATCACGATCATTTTATCCAGTTGTTCCGGTGAAGATAGCTTTTCCAAAGAAGATTTTCTAAATATTTCCGCCATAATTCCTTATTTCTCCCAGATACTCTTTTGCATTCTCAAAATATTCTGTCTAAAAATAATCATACACTCCTAGTACGAAGAAATAGATATGCCGACATAAATCGCCCTACAATTGCATTAAATCGACAACGAAACAGTATAATTATTGCCTGGCGGCCATCCTTATGTAAAAAATGGGATAAGACCTTAAATGGTCTTATCCCACTTTAATAATTCACTTACTTTCTTATGTATTTTTCTTATACAATTGCAGCCACCAGTAATATCCTTCAAAAATCAAGGTTTTCCACTCTCCTTTAAAAATGGGAGCCAGCGTCTGTTCAAACCATTTTCTGATTATCTCCGGCGGTTTGCCCTTTTCTTCAATTTGTGCATTTACATTGGACTGCAGCATCATAAATCTGACAAAGCTCTCCTGATCAAACTCATATTCTAAAAAGCAGTTTTTTTGTTTTTTCATTTCAAATCCGTAAGGCTCCACCATTTTCTGTGTCCAGACATTTTCTTTTCTTGGAGGTTTCGGGAATTCCTTTAGGTAACTTTGATGCCACCAGTCGGTATAAACAGCATTCCCCTGCATTTGATCTGTAATCCAAAAATCGTAAATGATCAAAACCCCGTTTTTTTTCATGATTTTGAAAAGATTGGGCAAAAGTTCTTCCTCCTCCACCCAGCCGATCACGCCTGCCGCAGTGACAATATCAAAAGTATTCTCCGGTGCTTTAATTTCTTCCGCGCTGCTTTGAAAAAAATCATAAGGCGGATTAGAATATAATGCACTTGCTTCCGCAACCATTTCACTGGAAATATCTGTACCGGTTACCCGGTCACATATCATTTTCAGGGCTTTTGAGGATAAACCTGCCCCACATCCTACATCAAGGCCCTTTGCAAAGCTTTCCCGAATATCCATGTCCTTTTTTATCAGTTCTATCATCTGGCTGTGAAGAAAAGGCCTGTCCTTTGCGTAGCCTGATGCAATTCTTTTATCGTCGAAAGATTTATTATTCATACTGCATCCTCCCCGTTTACAGTATATTCATTTCTCCCAATAAAGTCAAAAAACATATATGCAGTTTTAAAAACCACTTAACAAAGCAATTATTATTATTAAATATAAAATCAATGACCAGTTTATATTGATAATTTTTACCAGGAGTGGTAATGTATTATTACTATATGAATCAACACTTTGAATCAACTATATCATGGAAGGATAAATATAAGCTGTATGAGTGAAACATTCCAAATTTTCAGTGACGGTTCCTGTGATCTGCCACCAGAACTTACAAAAGAAAAAAATATTATTGTAGTGCCTTTTTATGTATCTTTTGATGATTCTCATTATCAAAAAGAAATTGTTGAAATTGGAATTCGGGACTTCTATCAAAAGATGGTGGATGAGCCCAATGTATATCCCAAGTCTTCCATGCCTTCCACACAGGATTACATGGATGCATTTCTTCCTGTAGTCAAACAGGGAATTCCTATCATCTGCATTTGCATCACTACAAAATTCAGCGGTTCTATGCAGTCTGCCATCAATGCAAAAAATATACTGCTGGAAAGCTACCCTGATGCACGTATTGCAGTAATCGACGCTACTGTCAATACCGTTTTACAGGGACAGTATGTATTAGAAGCCGTCCGTATGCAGGAAAGCGGTGCCAGTTATGAAAAAACGATAAGCAGATTAGAAGCCATCAAATCCACCGGACGCATCTTTTTTACTGTAGGAAATATGGAATATCTTAAGCATGGCGGCAGGATAGGTAAAGTAGCCAGCATTGCCGGAAGCGTCCTTGGCATCAAACCAATCATCACTTTAAAACAGGGAGAAATTTTTCCTTCGGGAATCGCCCGCGGCAGAAAAAAATCTATGGAAAAAACGATCAATCTTATTATAAATTATTTGGAGGAACTAAAAGAACCCATCTGCCATTTCAGTGTGGCTGTCGGCTATGGGTATGACTATGAAGAGGCTGTAATCTATCGTGATACTGTTTTTAAAATTTTAAATGAAAAATATGGATTACAGGAGCTTCCCATCTATCAGATCGGTGCAACTATCGGGGTTCACACCGGGCCTTATCCTTTAGGGCTTGGAATTATTCGAAAGTCTGTAATTATAACAGGATAATGAACATGCGCTGCAAGGCGCACCTGCAAAAACAAAAATGCGGAAAAATTCTCCGCATTTTTGTTTTTATTACAATAAGCTAACTTACATAGTTGTCAAAATATCCCTGAATCAGTATCACAGGCGTTCCCTTATCTCCGGAACCGCTGGTCAGATCACATAAAGATCCAATTAAATCTGTTAATCTTCTGGGTGTCGTTCCCTGAGAAGCCATATCTCCCACCAGATTATCTTTCTTTTCTCTGATACGGTTAGAAATCGCTTCTTTTAACGCATCCCCGGATAAATCCTTAAAATCATTGTCTGCCAGATATTTCAGCTTAACTTCATTAGGGGTTCCCTCAAGGCCGGGTGTACTGGCAGGAGACACACAAGGATCTGCAAGCTCCCAAATCTTGCCCACCGGATCTTTAAACGCACCATCTCCATACACCATAACTTCCACATGCTTTCCGCATCTATCAAGAATTTCCTTTTGAATATCCATTACCAGATCTGTACATTCTCTGGGGAAAAGCTTGATGGTATCCTCTGTAGATTTATTAGAGCCAAGCAGTCCATATTTTTCATTACACCCGCTTCCATTTACCGGGCTGGTTAAAATGTCATCCATTCCCATTACGACCTCAGCGCCTGCTGCCTTTAACAGTCTCTTGGTACGCGCTCTTGTATGAATATCACAATTCAGCACCTTCTTGGTATAGGGAAGAATGCTGCGGCAGTCGTTTGCAAAAATAATTTCTACCTCTGCTCCGGCTTCTTTAATCAGTTCCCCGTAATAAGCAACATAGTCTACTCCTGTAAAGGGATGTTTATTTTCTCCAAAAAGCTCTCTATATTTTTCCAAGGTAAGAACATCGCTGTAAGGATTGATTCCGGCCTCATCCAGTTGATCTAGGGAAACCAGTTCATTTCCCACTTCATCACTGGGATAGCTAAGCATCAGCACTACCTTTTTTGCACCCATAGCAATACCTCTTAAGCAGATTGCAAAACGGTTTCTGGACAAAATCGGAAAAATAACCCCTATGGTATCTCCTCCTAATTTTGTTCTCACATCCTCTGCAATGGCTTCTACCGACGCATAATTGCCTTGGGATCTTGCAACCACTGATTCTGTGACTGCTATCACGTCCCTGTCACGAATTTCAAATCCTTCCGCCTTAGCTGCTTCTAAGACACTGTCTGTAACGATCTTCACCAGATCATCGCCTTCCCTGATAATGGGACAGCGGATTCCTCTTGATACGGTTCCAACTTTTCTTTCCATTTTATCCTCCATTCAAACTTTTCTCCCTTAGTCAAATTCCTGATGACTGCCTGCATTCACATCCACTATAAACATAAGCACTGACGCCACCTTTTTTATTATAATATAATTAAATAAAAAAGAAAAGAATTTCTGCACTCCATGTCACCTTATCTTATCCTGATACGTTTATGATATATAGGAGGTCAAACGTATGAACATAGAAAAGGCAGTACTAAAACATAGTAACATGCTTTATAAAATATGTATTGTAATGTTGTGTAACGAGCAGGATACACAGGACGCTGTTCAGGATACCTTCTGCCGATACCTTGAAAAAAAACCGGAATTTACAAGCCCTGAGCACGAAAAAGCATGGCTGATCCGGGTAGCTGCCAATATCTGCCGGGACATGCTGCGTTTTAAAGCCAGACATCCAAAAATTTCTATTGATGATCTGTCCCATCAGCTTGCCGCACCTGAGCAAAAAGAAATTCTTACGGAATTAATGGAACTTCCTCCCAGGCAGAAAATCGTAATCTACCTTTATTATGTAGATGGCTATAGTGTAAAAGAAATTTCCGGCATCTTAAAAGTAAGTGAAAGCGCAGTAAAAAAAAGACTGCAGAGGGGCAGGGAGTCCCTGCGCACAGCATGGAAGGAGGCATACAGCAAATGAACAATACCAATATAAAGGAAGTCATGGATCAAATTAATATTTCTCAGGATATACAGAAAAAAATTATTAGAAATTTGTGTAAGCAGACGATAGAAGAAAGATATCAATACAATTATAAGCCGAAATACGTGAAAAAAATGCTTTTAAGCGCGGCAGCTATTCTTTTGGTCATTGGTGCTGTCAGTATTCCTGTACAGGCCGGCATCCGATATCTGGTAAAGCAGCGAATGGAAAGTATTCCCCAGGAAGAAATGCAAAACACCCTTACCATGCTAAAGTCACAATCTGTCAGTGCCGACAGTTTTTCAAGGAGCTATTCCAGCGACGAAAAAGAACGAATGACCGAGCTTTTTCAATCCTATCAAAAGGGCACTTTCCCTGAGGGCGAGCTTCTTCTTCTGGAAGAAGGCACAGAAATCCCCGAAAACACCCTTTGTTATGAAAAAATCACTGGCTGCTTTTATTTGCCTGACCGCAGCCTGACAGATGAAGAGCTTTTACAGATTATTGATTTTAATTACAAAAGAGAGTACAGTCTGACACTGAATCCTGAAGTTCAGTCCATGATAGAGCTACAGAAAAAAGAGCAGGCAGAAATCAAAGCGCAGATACAAAAGCAGCAAAGCAGCATCAGTGAAATGGAAGCCGCATTATCCGCACAAAAATGGATGGACTCCCTTTTCGGATTGTCTACGGAAGGTATGGAAGAAACCATTTATCTGGATAACGACAGCTTTGATATTCCCACTTACCATGTCACCTACGATATTCAAAGCAATTGCTATTACTATTTTTCCATCAGCACCATAGATGGTACAGTTCTATCTTTCCAAAGAAACACCGTAGACCTGTTAGAGCTTCCTGACATTACAGAATCACAGGCACGGTTACAGATGGATGAAAATTATCAGACTGCCCAAGCTATTTTAAGCAATCAGGCAGGTATCCACGAAGATTTTACAAATGTATACTGTCACTACATCGCAGCGGATGGATATATCACTTCCAGAAACCTGGCATACTTTTTTTTAACATCCAGTGAAAAGATTTACAAAGTAAGTTTCTACAGCGGCACCAATGAATTTTTCGATTACAAACAAGTCTCTCCTGAAGCATACAGGCAGATGAGAGAACGGGAAGAAGTTACAATCCTTTCCCTTTCCCCGGGAAATGAAAACTGATACCATTTTAGATGACTGGGTGCATTATTACTCTAAATGCACCCTTTTGTTTTTATGCATAGAATACAAAAGCAAAATCCCTGAAATCGCTCCCAAAAAGAAAAGAGACTGGATATAAGGCATAAAATTATAGCTTCCTCCCTGCCAAAAGGAGGCAAAATCATTGCTCACATAGGTCATGGGAAACATTCCGGCTATTTTCTGCAGAACCTCAGGAAGCTGCTGTGTCTCTATTCCCATCATTCCTGTTATCATCATGATCATAAAATAAAGAAACATACTTAGCCCAAAAGTAATACTGAACTTCTTAAAAATCTGGGCAAATGCGTGGGCAATCACCAGAAAAATAATTCCCAGCAGGTACAAAGATAAAACAAGGCACAAAAAAGAAGAAAAGGCAGGCTTTGGAATATCCATTACAATGATCTGAAAAAGCCCAAAAATTACAAAAGCTATGGTAAGAAAAATCAAATTGGCAATCAGCTTCGCTGTTATCTCGCTTTTCTCACTGTATCCAAATAGCCGCATCCTTAAAGGGATTCCTCTTTCCACCTCCTGAGAATATAACGCCCCATACCCTAAAAGCATAATTGACATGGGCATTACTAAGGACATAGACAACGTAATTGACGTAATCACTTCCTGGCGCACTTCTTCCGGCACCTGACTTCCTACCGTTTTCGCTAACAAAAAGCACATGATATTGGGAAATACAATCCCGAAAAAATGCGTCATAAAATTCCCGTTTATATTTCTTAATTCATATAATACCATACGAAAGCTGCACTTATTTTTCACTCTTTTCCCTCCTGTTTTCTATAAAAGCTTTCCTTTGCATTCATAAACATAATTTCAATATCCGAATTACTTCTTTTAAAATTCACATTATTTTCTATCAGGATTGAAACGATTTCCCCTTCTTCTCCCTTATTTCTGCCGGCAATGGCAAGTAAGTGCTCCGGGGCTTTCAGCATCTGGAAATTTTTCATCAGTTCTCTGTTATTTTCATGATTATCCATGATAAAAATCACCTGCCCACAGTAGGTTTTAAAAAGTTCCTCTTTTTTTCCATAGGCCACCACTTTTCCCTGATCCAGCACAAGAATCTTATCCGCAAGCTGCTCTAACTCATCATAATAGTGAGATACCACCAGCAGCGTATCTTCCTTATCCCGGTACCATTTTACCATCTTCTCCGTTAACTTTTGTCTGGTTTCAAAATCCAGACCGGAAGTTACCTCATCATAAAAAGTCAGTTCCGCTTTCTGCATCATCACCATTATAATCGTAAATTTCTGCTTCTGTCCTCCTGAAAGGGCATTATATTTCTTAGGCAGACACTGTTCAAAATCAAAAAATGAAATCAGCTCCTGCAATTCTTTATTTGCTTTTATCTTTGTATTTAGTATGGTTTCCATAATGCACCTTACCGGCATAGTTGTTGCATATTCATTAAACTGCATATGCACTGCCATCTGCTGCGGCTTAAGATACGTGACCACTCTTCCCTCATAGGGCAGCAGTCCTAAAAGCGCCTTTACCAGTGTACTTTTTCCTGCTCCGTTAGAACCGATTACTCCAATACGTTCTCCCTTTTCAAACACAATAGGAGATGTGATTTTAAGGGCTGTATGCTTTCCATACTTTACCTGCAGTCCTTCGATTGTTAATAGCATTTTCTCTTCCTCTCTTTCCTTTTCTTTCCTACAGCAGCTTTTCTTATGGAAATAGCAGCCTTGCACACACACCATTTTCCATGTTTTCAATCTCTACTTTGCATCCTAAAAGCCTGCTGTAATAAGCTGCCACATAAAGTCCCAGACCTTTTCCCTTTCCTGCCTCATTGCTGCTGACAAAAGGCTGGAAAACATTTGGAAGAAGCTTTTCGTCTATCACAGTCCCATAGTTTTTGATACAAAGCTCCTGCTTTTGAACTTCAATTACGATCCTTTCCCCAAAAGGTGTATAGCCTGCTGCATTGGAAAACAAGTTATCAATGATTTTTTTCAGCATTTCTCTGTCCGAAAAGATGACTGCGGTCCCTGAAATACTCACATTAAGCTCCTTTGCTTCTATCTGAACCCCATAAGCTTTCACTACCTCCTCCACCAACTGCCCTACTGCAATCTCTCCCTTCTCCATGTTTTTTGCATGATAATCCAGATATAAAATATCCTCAACAATTTTTCTCATGGATAAAAGCTGGCTTTTTACCTGTGGAAGATATTCTTTCACATTTTTATACTTGCCTATCTCATTCATCATCCCTTCTGTCAGAAGGAGAGCCGCGGAAATGGGCGTTTTTAATTGATGGGAAGAAGCCCTAAGAAACACCTCCTGTCTGATATTCTCCTCCTCCAACCGGTGGTTTGTTTCCTCCAGTTCCAGGTAACTGCTGCGGAGCTTTTCATACAACTCCTGAATTGTCCTTCCCAGCAATGCAATTTCATCTTCCCCCTTTGTCTCAAATGGCTCTATCTGTGAATATCCCGCCAGCTTTGCACCTTCCGCATACCCCGCCAGCCGGACCACGGGATCAACGATCTTTCCCGAAAAAAATCTGGAAGAAACCAGAACCAGCAAAAATACCACTGCGATGATCATAGGAAGGCTCCCCATTACCACCGGCGTAATTTCATCCATTTTAGGCGTCAGGGTTGGATAAACGGTAATAATATAGGCATCCCCATCATGAGCCATAGCAGTGTAAGTGGTATAGCTGTAATTCCCATCAGAAATACCTGCTTCATAGATAAATATATCGTTAGAAATCATATGAAATTTCTCGTATTCTCCCTGATAAAGCCCCGGATTTTCTTTCCATTCCATCTGCAGTGCAATGGGATAATTTTCATCAAACAGTTCCTTTCCTGCAAACTTTTCCTCTATCTTTTCCCAGGCTTCCATTGTATCTGTCCATGCAGCATCCGAAGGCGCTTCATCCGGGTACTCTGCCCCTTCTTGTTTTTGTCCGCTGCTCATCTTATTTCTCACATAATCAAGCATAGACTTTAGTTCTTCATCCTGAACCTCCACCGTCAGCTTAAAAAATTTTCCTGCCACATAAATTTGATTTCCCTTATCCGGTATTTCCAAAGAAAAGACCGCAGAAGGGTTTTTTACCGTCAAATCTGCATAGCTTCTGTTTTCCATATATTCCCTCTGAACTGCCGCTACGCTTTTTAAATTACTTTTCATCACATAGTCCACATATAAAGAAGGAAGCATAAAAACAAAATATCCCACCACAAAGGCAACCATAAGCACTGCTAACATAATACTATAGACAAATGTTTTTTTTGATAATTTCATTTACGTGGCTCCTCCTGAAACTGATAACCGATTCCAATCACTGTTTTAATATAATTTCCTGGAAGTTTCTTTCTAAGATTTTTCACATGGGCATCAATGATCCTGTCGCTGCCTACATAGTCCTCATTAAAAATCCGTAAAATCAACTGTTCTCTTGTAAAGGTTCGCTTCGGCTCCCCTTCCAGCACCTGTAGAAGCAGAAACTCACTGAGCGTCAGATCCAATGGCTCCCCATCAAAAAACGCCTGATAGGACTGGGCATGGAGCACCAGCCCCCTTTCTTCTTTTCCACCCTCCTGCTTTACACGCCTTAAAATCGTCTCCATTCTTTTTAATAAAATAATAGGTGACACAGGCTTAATCACGTAATCATCTGCATAAAGGTTAAATGCCTGCACCTGCGTCTTTTCATCATCCAGCGCAGTCAGCATGATCGTAGCCATCTTTGGTCTGTGTTTTTTAATATAGGCAAGTACCTCAAGTCCGCTCACCTTGGGCACCATAATATCAAGCACTGCCAGATCAAAGGTTTGCTCCCTGATAAATACAAGGGCCTCCTCTCCGTCCCCGGCACAAACAACATCATATTGCTGCATTTTCATGTATTCCGTCAGAACCTCACGTATCGTAGGTTCATCTTCTAAAAATAAGATCCTCTGCATGGACTCCTCCGTAATGAAATAGTTTTGACTGTATACAAGTATTGTAACATAGGGATATGAATTTCGTATGAAGATCATCAGGCATTCTGTATGAAGCAGCTTATCTTTTTGGATAAAAAAAAGTGTCTATCGTGCTATTGTGGCAAATCCAAAAAACATATATACTAAAAGTATGTATATCAAATGAAATAAACTATCTATTTAAGGGAGGGAAAAAACATGAACAAACCAGTACTTGTCATTATGGCAGCAGGCATGGGAAGCCGTTACGGAGGTTTAAAACAGATTGATCCAATAGACGCTGAAGGCCATATTATTATGGATTTTTCTATTTATGATGCCGTGAAAGCTGGATTTGAAAAAGTTATATTTATTATTAAAAAGGAAAACGAAGCAGATTTCAGATCTTGTATCGGAGACCGGATGGAAAAACGCGTTCAGGTAGAATACGTGTTCCAGGATATTCAAAATCTGCCGGAAGGTTTTGAAGCTCCTGCCGAAAGAACCAAACCCTGGGGAACGGCCCATGCAGTTTTGTCCTGTCTTTCTGTTATTGACGGGCCTTTTGCAGTTATTAATGCAGATGATTATTACGGACAGCAGGCGTTTCAAATGATTTATGATTTTCTTGCCGCCCATGAAGATAATGAAAAATACCAATTTACAATGGTGGGTTATCTTCTGGAAAATACTCTTACTGAAAATGGACATGTTGCGCGCGGTGTCTGTGAGACCAGTGAAGATGGAAAGCTGACTGAAATTACAGAGCGTGTACGTATTGAAAAGCATGCAGACGGTCCCGCCTTCACAGAGGATGAAGGAAAATCCTGGACTCATCTTTCAGGGGAAACTGTAGTTTCCATGAATATGTGGGGCTTTACAAAAAGTATCCTTCCAGAAATTCATGACAGATTTTCTGATTTCCTGAAAAAAAATCTGCCTGTAAATCCCCTGAAATGTGAATATTTTCTTCCCTTTGTAGTGGATGAACTGATACGGGAAGAAAAGGCCGAGGTCACTGTATTAAAATCCCGCGACCGCTGGTACGGCGTAACCTACAAGGAAGATAAGCCTACTGTAGTCAAGGCAATCCAGGAATTAAAAGATGCAGGATGCTATCCTCAAAAGCTTTGGGACTAATTTATCTGATCCTGCTGATCAGACAGTGCTTTTATAGAAGAAGCGTACTCTGAGGGCGTCATGCCTGTAATCTGTTTGAACTGTCGTGAAAAGTAATGGATAGAAGAAAAACCAAGGGCATCCGCTATCTGTGTAAAATTATAATGCCGCTCACGTATCATTTGCTTTGCAAGATCTATTTTCATGCGTGAAAAATATTCAATTGCTCCATAGCCGCTCCTGGACCGGAATAATTTCTGAAGCTGGGAGCGGCCTATGGAATTGCTTCTGCATATTTGTTCTATCGAAATATTTTCATTAATGTGTACTTCCATAAATTCTTGTATCTGTGAAAACAATACTCCATCCGCCTTATGCTTTACAGACTTTACAAGGGGCGGAGTAAGGGGTGTGGTATGAACCATATAATGGCGTATCATTTGGATCAAAAACTGCTGCAGGTAAATCTTAATCAGTTGTTCCCCTGCAAACCGCGGACTGTCGGCGCGAATCAATTCCTCCTGATAGGGATCATCCAGCCGCCCTGTAAAAGCATGTCTGGCTTCCTGAATGATCTGGGCAAGCAAAACTCTCTCCGGTTCGCTGATCTGCAGCACTTTCTTTTCAAAAAAGGACATGGCAGGTGAATTACAGGTAAAAGATATAACCACCAAATTAGGTGCAATCATCCCATTTGACTTCACATCATGAAATTCGTTTGGCTTATGAAATATCACATCGCCTTTTTTCAGGGAATGAAACAACTCGTCTGCAAACACATTTACTTCACCCTTATCCACACATAAAAATTCCCAAAAATCATGGGACTCGCCGGGAAAGGAAAAGTCGCTCATATACTCAAAATAATGTATTGAAAACACCTCATCTATGGTCAGTACTTCATTCAAATGTACACTTTTGTAACCCATATGTATCCCTCCGCTTCTTTTTTTATCTGCTAAGTCAAAAAGCTGATTGTATAAATTTTGTATCTTATTTTGAAACTATCATAATACAAAAATGCAAATAAGACAAATAAAAAAGTAAAATCCAATAACAAAAATTCCAAAATACTCTTGTTTTTAAGCACTTTATCCATTATTCTTTCTCAATCTCTTGTAGAAAATCACTATCATATGTAATATCAATCATGAATTTTGTATAAAATCCACAAAGCATGAGCCAATAGTGCAAAAAGGGGAATAGATAAGATAAAGACTTTTTAATTGTCTGTCTTTATAATGAATATATCAAATTAATTTAGAGTTCATAAGATTTGAACTCTGTAATCGAAAAATCCAGGAGGTAAAAAAGTATGAAAAAGAAGATTTTAAGCGTGCTTCTCTGTGCAGCTATGGTAACAGGATTACTTGCCGGCTGCGGTTCTAAAGATACACCAGCAGAAAGCAGCTCAGAAGCACAGGCACCCGCTGAAACAAGCACTGAAGAAGCTGCTGCACCGGCAGAGTCAACTGGTGACAAGCTTGTATACTGGTCTATGTGGGATGCCGCAGAGCCCCAGGCACAGGCAATTGCACAGTCTATCGAAGCATTTACTGCTGAAACAGGTATTGAAGTAGATGTGCAGTTTAAAGGACGTACCGGTATTCGTGAAGGCCTTCAGCCGGCACTGGATGCAGGAACTAACATTGATTTATTTGATGAAGATATTGACCGTGTAAATGTTACATGGGGAAGCTACCTGCTTGATCTGGAAGATCTGGCTGCTGCTAATGATTATGAGGCAACTGCAAATGCAGGACTCATGGCTGCATGTCGTGAGGTTGCTGGCGGAACCTTAAAGTCCATTCCTTACCAGCCCAACGTATTTGCTTATTTTTATAATGTTGACATTTTTGAAGAAGCAGGTATAACTGCTCCTCCTGCTACATGGGATGAGTTCCTTGATGTATGTCAGAAAATTAAAGATGCAGGATATACTCCTATCACCAACGACAATGCATACATTGCCAGCCTGTTCGGATATCACATGAGTCGTCTGATCGGTGAACCCGCTACAGAAGAAGTAGTAAAAAATGGCGACTGGGACGATGAAGCAGTATTAAAAACTGCACAGGCTTATGAAGAACTGGCAAGCAGAGGTTTCTTCTCTGAGACAATCGAAAGTAATCAGTGGCCTGCTGGACAGAATACCGAATTAGCTATGGGAACTGCTGCTATGTACTTAAACGGCTCCTGGCTGCCTAACGAAGTAAAAGATATTGCTGGCGAAGACTTCAACTGGGGATGCTTCAGCTATCCTGCAGTAGAAGGCGGTGTAGATGGAACAGAAGCTTCCAACTATGGTGCACAGGTATTTGCTATCAACGCAAAATCAACAAAAGCTGAACAGGCATTCCAGTTAATTACATATTTAACCAAGGGTGATGCAGATAAACTGCTCTCCGATATGTCCGTTGGTATTCCTGCTGATTCCAATAATGCAGAATGGCCTGCACTTCTTTCCAATGTGAAACCAGTTATGGAAAGTCTGACCACCCGTTATCCTTGGGCCGCTGGTGCAGAAGCTAATGCTGATATGACTCCTATTATCGTTGAGAATTTCACAAAGCTTTGCGGAGGTTCTCTGGATGCACAGGGATTTGTAGATGCATTAAAGGCAGCCGGCAAATAATCAACTGTAAGAAAAGTGTATTAATATCTACACTGATTGCATGAGATAACTATGGCGGCATCGCCTCATACGGTGCCGCCATGTTTTATTCACACTTTCAGTTTTACAATTTCTATTTTTTGTCATCGAAAGGAGGTTTCTGGATTGAAAAAGAATAAGACCATGATTGTGGCTTTTCTGGCCCCGGCAGTTATTATGTTTGCCATTATTTTTGTTTATCCGATTATCCGAACTGTCGCAATGAGCTTTTTTAAGATCGAAGGGGTAACGGATGCAATTTCTAAATGGCAGTTTTCCGGTCTGGCAAACTATATTAAACTATTCAATACGCAGCTCTTCCGGATATCCATGTGGAACATTTTCCGAATCTGGTTTTTTGGCGGTCTGATCGTTATGGGGCTTGCGCTTTTATTTGCAGCAATCCTAACCAGCGGAATCCGTTTTAAAAGTGCATTCCGGGCAATTATCTATATGCCCAATGTAGTAAGTGCAGTAGCTCTGGCAACCATGTGGCTGCAATATGTATTTAGTCCCAAATTTGGTTTATTCAAGTCTATTGGCGATATGCTCCACTGGAAATGGCTTTCAAAGTTCCAATGGCTGGATCCAGATCATCTGTTTCTTGCCCTGCTGGTTGCATATTGCTTTGGTATGGTTGGGTATCATATGCTTATATTTGCCAGCGGCATTGAAAGAATCGGCTCAGACTATTTCGAAGCTGCAACTTTAGATGGCGCAAACCGGATTCAACAGTTCCGGTATATTACCCTTCCTCTCTTAAAAGGTGTAACCAAAACAAATATTACCATGTGGAGTGTCAGTTCAGCAGGATTTTTCCTCTGGTCACAGCTTTTTTCCATGGTGGTATCCAATACGCAGACAATCACACCGGTAGTTTATATGTATCAAAATATTTTCGGAGCCGGCAACAGCGTAACGGAACGAAACTCCGGCATTGGAGCTGCAGTCGGTGTACTACTTAGTGCATGCGTAGTAATTATCTTCATTGTATGTAACAAAATATTCAAAGACGATGATATCGAGTTTTAAAGGAGGGAGAAAAGATGGCAAAAGAAAAGAAAGTACGTGAGCCTGTAAACTGGAAAAAAGAACTTCGCCTGGCTCCTGGTTACATAATACTGTCCCTGTGGGTGCTTTTTACCTTTGTTCTTCTTGGATGGGTAATTGCTGCAAGTTTTTCTACCTCCAAAGAGATTTTCTCAGGAGATGTTTTTAAGTTTGCAAGCGGGCTTCATTTTGAAAATTATGCAAAGGCATGGAATACATCAAATGTTTCCGTATTCTTTACCAACTCACTCATTTATGCTTCTATATCCTGTGCACTTTTAATTTTGGTATGTGCACCGGCAGCATATGTATTATCCCGTTTTACATTTATTGGCAACAAGCTTATTCAAAATGGATTTGTTGCCTCTATGGGTGTTCCCGCAACAATGATTGTCCTGCCATTATTTGGATTGGTTGCAGGATGGAATGTTCTGAATATTTCCCTTGCCAACCGTGCTGCCCTTATTTTTCTGTATGTAGGAATCAATGTACCCTACACCACAATTTTCCTTTTAACCTTTTTTGGAAATCTTTCAAGAGCTTTTGAAGAAGCAGCAGCAATTGACGGATGTCCCCCTATGAAAACCTTCTGGAAAATCATGCTTCCAATGGCACAGCCAGGGATTATCACCGTTACTATTTTTAACTTTATCAATGTATGGAATGAATACTTTATGTCATTGATCTTTGCAAATTCAGATAAAGTAAAACCAGTAGCAATCGGATTGTATGGCATGATCAATTCCATGAGATACACAGGAGATTACGCTGGAATGTTTGCATCTGTTGTTATTGTATTCCTGCCCACATTTATTCTGTATATATTTATGTCAGAAAAAATCATTGCCGGTATCACTGGCGGCGGTGTGAAAGGTTAGGGAATCAACATGGACAGAGACAAAACAGAATTAGTTCAAATTGCAGAAAAATTTCAAATAGATGGGATGATAGAACAGATCAAACCTTATGGAAACGGCCACATTAATGATACTTATCTATTAACCTGCCATTCCAATGCAAAACAAAAAAACTATATTTTGCAGCGAATGAATCATGAAGTTTTCAAAGATCCAAAAGGTCTTATGGAAAATATTATTGGCGTTACCACTTTCCTGCAGAAAAAAATCCGTGAAAATGGCGGCAATCCTGAAAGGGAATCCTTAACCGTAGTATGTACCCAGTCAAGAGAGTCCTATTGCAGACTGGATGATGGTACTTATTGGAGAATGTATTTGTTTATCGAAGATGCAACCAGCTATGATGCAGTAGAAAATCAAAAAGATTTTTATGAAAGTGCTGTGGCATTTGGTCATTTTCAAAAGCTTTTGGAAGATTATCCTGCTGCTGATCTTCACGAAACGATACCAAATTTCCACAATACAATAGACCGTCTTGCTAAATTTAAAGCTGCGGCTGCAAAAGATATCATGAATAGAGCAAAAGACGTGCAAAAGGAAATACAGTTTGTTCTGGACCGCTGTGATGACTGTCGTATCCTTTGCGATATGCTTTCATCAGGTGAACTTCCTTTACGTGTAACACACAATGACACAAAGCTTAATAATATCATGATAGACAATGCAACTGGAAAAGGAATCTGTGTCATTGACCTGGACACGGTTATGCCTGGCTCTGCATTATATGACTATGGTGATTCCATACGTTTTGGTGCAAATACCGGTGCTGAGGATGAAAAGGATCTATCAAAAATATCCTGTGATCTGGAACTTTTTTCCTTATTTACCAAAGGATTTATTGAAGGCTGTGAAGGTTCATTGACAGAAAAAGAAATTTTGATGCTTCCTATGGGTGCAAAACTGATGACTTTAGAATGCGGTATGCGCTTTTTAACCGATTATCTGGAAGGTGACTGCTATTTTAAGATTCACCGCCCGGAACATAATCTGGACCGCTGCCGGACTCAGTTTGCAATGGTTAAGGATATGGAAGATAAATGGACGCAAATGCAGGACATTGTTAAACAATATCTATAAACAACGGATGACAGGCTTCGCCAGCCATCTTTATGTTAAACAACGGATGACAGGCTTCGCCAGCCATCCTTATGTTAAAAAAACGCCCCAGAGACCAGATTAAAATCTGTCTTCGAGGCGTTTTTTTCATGAAATTACATCAGTCTGTTACTTTTTAAAATTTTACATATACTTTACATAAAACTCTCATTACTTTTACAGGCAGGTAATATGCTTATTTTAAAATGATGATATAAAAGGTTATGTAATTCTTTGATGTTTCAGAATGTTGGAAAGGCATGGGGATAACTATGGATTTATTAAGCATACTCACATTGGTAGGCGGGCTGGCGCTTTTTCTTTATGGAATGCATGTTTTAGGGGAAGGTCTTTCAAAGCTTTCCGGTGGCAGAATGGAAACTGTTTTATCCAAAATGACTGATAATCCTTTAAAAGGTGTTTTGCTCGGAACAGGTATCACCGCCATCATACAATCTTCGTCAGCAACCACTGTGATGGTGGTCGGCCTTGTCAATTCCGGAATCATGCAGTTAGAACAAACTGTAGGTATTATCATGGGGGCCAATATTGGGACAACTGTCACTTCCTGGATCTTAAGTCTTTCCGGGATTCAGGGCAGCAATCTTTTTCTCACACTTCTTAAGCCAAAAGCCTTTTCCCCTATTCTGGCAATGGTAGGGATTGTTTTTTTAATGTTCTGTAAATCTACACGAAAAAAAGATATAGGAAACATCTTTTTGGGATTTGCTGTTTTAATGTTTGGTATGGATACTATGAGTTCTGCTGTGGAACCTTTAAAAGATATTCCCGAATTTACCAATTTGTTTCTCGCCTTTTCCAACCCCATTTTGGGAATGTTGGCAGGAACATTGCTTACTGCTGCTTTGCAAAGTTCCTCCGCATCCATTGGAATCCTACAAGCCCTTTGTGCCTCTGGAAGCATTCCTTATTCCGCAGTCTTCCCACTTATTTTAGGACAAAATATTGGAACCTGCATCACAGCTCTTTTATCTTCTATCGGTGCAAATGTGAATGCCCGGCGTGCAGCATTTATTCATTTATACTTTAATCTGATTGGTACCGCAATATTTATATCTGGATTTTATTTGATAAATTATTTTTATCCTTTTTCCTTCCTAACGCAGATTGTAACTCCGGCAGGAATTGCCATAATCCATTCCTGCTTTAATCTTTTTGCAACTATCATTCTGCTTCCCTTTTCCAATAAACTGGTTAATCTGGCATGTATTTCTGTTTCAGAAAAAAGCACTTCCGATTTACAGGAACTACCTGCCAGTCTTTCCGCTCTTTCTAATATGGATAAGCGTTTTCTTGACAATCCTTCTTTCGCTCTTGCCCAATGCAGAAAGACCATCAGTGTTATGCTGGAACTGGCAAAAGAAGCATCCAATGAGGCACTTGCACTTATTTTTGATTACAGCGGACAAAATGCGGCACATGTAGAAAATTTAGAAGATTATGTAGATAAATATGAGAATGAAATTAATGATTACATGTTTAAAATCAGCTTGTCCGCCTTATCAGAAACAGACTTAAAAGAACTTTCCGTTATGCAGCACAGCGTGGGACACATTGAACGTATCACCGATTATGCGCTGGGAATCGCAATCAGCGTCCGAAAAATAGAAAAAAAGGAACTAGCTTTCTCAAAAGAAGCCAAAAAAGAACTGGAGCAGTTTTGCAGCATTGTCCGTTCCCTTCTGGATGATACATCAAATTACTGGGAAACTCCCGATCCGCTTATTGCAAATGATGCATGGCAATTAGAAAACGAATTAAACCGAATGGAAAAAAAGATTATGAAAAACCACAAAAACCGGGTAAAAAGAGGGAAATGCGGTGTAGATATGGGATTTATTCTTTCAGACATTCTTTCCGGACTTAAAAAGGTGTCGGAACACAGCCTGCAAATTATAGATGCCATGCAGCCATAACATTGGGGTTCTCAGGACTGGATTTGAAAACTTTATGAATGTCTGGTCAGACAGGGGGAAGAAGCTCCAAAAATTTTACACAAATTGTAGTGCCCAGCCCTTCATCACTATCTAAGGAAATATCAGCATTATGAACCTGTGCTATATGCTTTACAATAGCCAGTCCAAGGCCGGTTCCTCCGGTCTTTTTTGACCGGCTTTTATCTACCCGGAAAAATCGTTCAAACACCTGCTTTTGACACTTCTTAGGAATCCCTATTCCATCATCCTGAATAATCAACTGATCCGTAACTGTCACCCATACATGGCCGCCTTTTTTATTATAGCGGATTGCGTTGTCACACAAATTATAAATCAGTTCTTCTAAAAGTCTCTTATCTCCACAAACAAAAAGAGGGGTTCCTTTCAGGGAAACCGAAACACTATATTTATCTGCCATTGGTTTTATCATTTTTACACAATCGCCAGCAAGGGCAAAAAGATCTACCTGTTCAAGCGAAAGTCTGCTTTCATCAGAATCCTCTAATTCCGATAGCTGCAAAATATCATTAATCATCGCAAGCAGTCTTTGGGCATTTTCATGTATTTCCCGTGCAAAATGACGCCCTTCTTTCTTAGATGCCATACCATTGGCAATTAGTTCTGCATAGCCCGATATAGAGGTTAATGGTGTCTTTAACTCGTGACTCACATTTGCAGCAAACTCCTGTCTGACCTTTGCATTTTTTAATACTTCCTCATGCTGGGAACGTATTTTTTCGACAAATGGCGTAAGTTCCTTATATACTGTCACATTTTCCAGATGTTCCATATCTTCAGCCATCTGCTCAATAGGCTTTATAAATGCTTTCGTCAGACGCCGGGCAATAAAAATAGAAATAAGAAAGGAGCAAAAAGCAGTTGCCAGTGTGACTGGCAGCATATTTTCATAAACATTCCAAATACTTCCTGCTTCCTTTGCAATGCGGATCAGTGTTCCGTCTTTTGTTTTTTTTGCATAAAAGAATATGCTGCGCCCCATAGTCTGTGACCTTCGGACGCTGGTGCCTTCTCCGTCCTGCATTGCTTTTCTAATTTCTGGTCTGTCCTTATGATTTTCCAATATCTCCTCTTTTGTATAGCTGTCATATAATACAACGCCGTCCGCCGCAATCCAGGTAATCCGCAATTCATTTTCCGGCTGGGCAGCCTCTTCTCTTTTCATCTGCTCCATTGTATCCAGCTCCTCTATCAGTCCGGCAAAGGAAGCCAGATCGGCAAATACTTCTTTTTGAAACAGCTTGTAGGATACAACAGTAGAAAAAGAAACTGACAGCAAAACAGCCACAGCAATAACAAAGATAAAATACAGATTAATTTTTTTCGTCATGTGAATCTCCGCTTCTGCAACGCTTTTTCCCCTTACATTCGAAAGACAATTCCTACTCGGCCAGGTAGCCCACATTTCTTACTGTTTTAATATGTTCTCCCGCATTTCCAAGTTTTTTTCTAAGCGTCCTGATGTGCATATCCAAAGTTCTTGACTCCCCTAAATAGTCAATCCCCCATATTTTTTCCATGAGTACATCCCTTGTCAGGACAAGTCCTTTGTTTTGTATCAAAAGAACCAGCAGTTCAAATTCCTTATAGGTCAGTTCAATCACTGTGCCTGAAACTTTTAAGGAACGGTTTGCCATATGTAAAGCAATTTCTCCCAATTCTAAAACCTCTTCCTGTTTGGCCGGCTGGGTTCTCCTAAGGAGTGCCTTAACCCGGGAGATCAGCTCCATAACCCCAAAAGGCTTTGTAATATAATCGTCCGCCCCAGAATCCAGCCCCTTTACCTTGTCTATTTCTGCTGTTTTTGCTGTTACCATAATAACTGGAACTTCCTCGGTATCAGCTTGGGAACGCAGCTTTTTCAGGACTGAGATACCATCCTCATCTGGAAGCATTACATCCAGCAAAATCAAAGATGGCTTTCTTTTACGTAATTCCATAAAAAAATCAGCCGCACACTCAAATGCTTTTGTCTCGTATCCGCTGTTTTTCAGGGCAAACTCTTCAATTTCACGAATATTAGCATCATCTTCAACAATAAATATAGATTTCATATATTCCCTCTATCGTCAAACGTTGACCGCCTTATATACTCTTGCATCAGCAGCGGTTGAATCTGTGGATAAGTCTGCTCCACAGGCGGTTCATCAAAAAAACAAACTTTTTCTATTTCACTATGCAGTTCCTTCTCAAACTGCTTTATTTCTGCATAGTACAATGCTCCAAAGGATTCCCCGCCTGTCTCATTTTCTCTGTTTTTTCCTGCAACGGAATAAATACAGACCGGTTTTATTTCAAAATCCACTGCACCAGTCTCCTCATATAACTCCCTTTTTGCAGTTTCCAATATGCTTTCATTTTCTTCCCTGTGACCGCCTGGCACTTCATATGTATTTCTCTCTTTATGCTTGCAGAATACCCATTTCCCCTGATATTTTGAGAGAATAACCGCAAATTTTAAAAGACGGTCATCAACAGATTCATAAAAAGTTACTTTCATAGTATTTCCTCCGCATCCTTTGGCAGCATCCTTACCGTTTTCAGAAAATCCCCCGCTGCCTTTTCTTCCTGGATATTATAAGAATATCCCAGCTTTTCAGCCACATACCCGGCTGTAGAAGAAAACTGCCTGCACATGAGAAAAACTGCTTCCCAGGCCTCTTCTATATTCCCGCCAAAATAGGTACTTAAATAATTTTGATATTCTTCCTCTTCAAGCCATTTATACAAATACTTGGCAGACTTTCCAACACTGACACGAAATCCGGTCTTTATACCGACTTTCCAGGATAGCATTTTCTCAAGCTGCTTACGGACAACAAAATTTGCCATATCCTGCACGTAAGGCATTTCTTTCCTCCACAGCCCCTTTGCAAGATTATTACTGCACCACCAAAATTCATTGGCACAGGCCAAAAACTGTGCCCTTGAAGGCTTTTGGATATGATAGTCTTCATCTGTAGCTTCCGGTATTGGAGGCAGGATTTTTTCTTTATCCAGCAAGATCCTGCAAAGCTTGTCATCACAAATATGCTCCCTGGCATGGCTAACCGACTCTACATGAAGATCGACTCTGTTCCCATCATCAAACTGCATCAACCACCCATAAAAATTCTCTTCATCATTTGGAAAATCGGGGTGCTCGTCTGGATACTGCATATAAAGAATATTTCCAAACTGGCTGATCCAGCTTCTTTCCGGTTCTCTGCTCTCCAAAATAAAGGGCTGCGTCTTTGTCACCACAAATATAATATCATAATCCTGAAAAATATCCCTTTCCACATTAGGATTAGTTCTTGAGCCATTCATGTACACAGCCAGAATTCTGTGATCTGCATTTGCAATATCCAAAAACAACTGCATCATTTCCGCTTCACTGCGCATGTATCCTCTCCTTAGTTTTTATTTCCTGCAATGACTTTAAATTGATTCTTTTCCACTTAATCCTCCGCCTGTATTTAACAGTCCCACTGGCATTTTCGCATATTCACATGTCCACTGTCCTTAAATTCCACATTTTCCTTTAACAACAATTCCTTCTGACTGTAAAAATGCGGTGCCAGCCTTCCCATATGATTCACCACCCGGTGACACGGATAATCGCCATTTTGACGCACTCCATCATTTTGCAGGCTGAATAGTAACAAGCTATACCGCTTTTAGTGTAGCATTTTTCATCAAAACTTTCCAGAAGGAAATCTCTTTATTGCTTTGCCAATGTTGCAGCATTTTCAGCAATATTTGGGACGATTTATTGACATGCCTTACTGTGACTGCTATAATAAATCCAACAAAAAACGACGAAATAATAGGAGGTTTTTCAAATGGGTAAATTCGTAATAAAAACTGTTAAGACCGGTATTAAATTTGACTTAAAAGCTGGTAATGGCGAAGTCATCGCCACTTCTGAGGTCTACACATCGGAAGGCGCATGTAAAAATGGCATAGAAAGTGTTCGGAAAAATGCCGTTGCAGCAAAATGCGAAGATCAAACTGTAGAAAATTATGAGACTGTTACCAATCCCAAGTTTGAGATATACACCGACAAAGCTGGCGAATACCGTTTCCGCTTAAAGGCACGTAACGGAGAAATTATTGCCACTTCTGAAGGGTATAAAGCAAAAGCATCCTGCTTAAATGGTATTGAAAGCGTTCGAAAAAATGCGCCCGACGCTAATGTTGTAGAGGAATAAAATATTCCTCTTATAAACGAATTAGAAACACTACGTTCCTATTCCTTCTTTATGGTAAAAATGGAGCATATAGATTTTTCAATGTCTATATGCTCCACACTATTTTTATTTATGTCAGACTCTATTTAGAAAGGATATTGATACCGTTATTATGGGGTGGAAAACGTATCACCAAGTGGTCACAGAGCTTTCTCCTTCTGAATGGATTTACAGTGATCTAACCAGCTACGTTATTACACATAGAAAGCAAAACTCAACCAATTGCATTCAATTCGTTCAGGAAACTCCGGCTGCTCTGGTAAAACAATTAAAAGGGCAAGCCGGAAAAGATATCTGGATATGTGGAGGTGCAAATATTGTTCAACAGCTTATGAAAGAGGAGTTAATTGATCAATTCTATATCTCTATCATTCCTACCCTGTTAGGCTCTGGAATCCGCTTATTTGACACATTTGACACAGAGTTAAAATTAAAGTTGACACAATGCAGACTATAATGTACCCATAGATGTGGA
>DKUR01000096.1:0-490 GCA_002490775.1 Lachnospiraceae bacterium UBA7199
TTCCTTTCGGAACGTTTTAATATTTTCGGCAAGCCTTGATTTCATATCTATACCCCCTGCATATGGCAAGCTTTGCTTGTCATACTGCCACCAATAGAAAGTTTGGAAGTAAACTTCCAAACTTATTTCCTTCCATATATAATAATTTGACGCCATTATTTTACCATTAACTATAATATAAACAAACACCCTAATGGTATGAGTAGAGAAAAAATTTTTATACCACTAGTGTTGGTTTCGCATATTTTTCTTGGTATAATTCAAAAAAGAGCCATCGAATAGCCCTTTTCTCGTTTGAACAATATTTCATTCTCTTTTTTCCATTTTTCTGCACACCATCACGAAAACTACTTATACTATTAGGCAAATAGTTTATAGTAATGCTCAAATCCCTTGATTTTACAGCATTTCCGCAAGATTCTAAACTGAATTTACTACCAATTTACTACTTTTGAGGGAAAGAGCCTTGATATGCCGCCCGGAACCCTGC
>DKUR01000096.1:728-18919 GCA_002490775.1 Lachnospiraceae bacterium UBA7199
TTTACTACCAATTTACTACTTTTGAGGAAAAGGGCTCTGATATGCTTTTTTAGATGATTGTGGATAGAAAAATGATAGCACACATGCAGGAGAAAATAAAGAGACTGCCAAAGTGACAGTCTTTTTCCGCTGTGAAAAACACCGGCCCCATTCCAAACGGTTTGGAATGGATTCGCTTTCTCCATTTTGCTTCCCGTTACTGCTAAGTATGGTAATTGAATGTAATGCACATGGGAAAGTGTTCCGAGTCGTTCCGAGCATTTTTAATAGGCCTATAAACTTTTTGAAGAGGAACATTTAAAGATTCGCCCATTACAACCCGGAACAGGATATTAAAAAATTAACCCCACATGGAATGTGAGGCACACACAATCCATGCGGGGCTTTTTTCTGTTATTATGCAGTCTTTGCAAGTCTGGCCTCTTTGGAGGTCTTGCTCTCCAACAGTGCGATATTGTCAACGAGCAGTATGAGCCCATAGACCATTTCACCATTCCCATCCTTATAGTTGTTGTTCTGGACGCTGTAACTGCAGGAGACCAGGTCTCCTTTATCCAGATAGTCGAAAGGCCCATTGTTCTGTTGTTTAGCGGGAATGAACGCTTCCAACGGGATAAACTGCGAATCATATTCGCCCTGTCCATTCGTGAAATGGTTCTGAGCGGCAACCGTAAACTTAATCTTTCTGGAACCGTCCTTGTTCGTGAAAACCGTAATATCCCTTGTAAGCCTGCCTGTTACCATGCCGTAATTTCTTATGTTCTTCATCCCGATTTCCTCTCTTTCGTGTGTCAGTGGATTTTTTATTTCTTCATTCTTTCAACCGGGCCGTGGATACGGCCTTATATTGTTTTCAATCCTTAAATAACGTAGAGGTGTATTCCTGTGCATTAACGGCATCCAATGGGGCGCAAGCCCCTGCCTATTCCAAGATTCGGAGCCGGGGCGGCAGATATACCCAGCCACCATTGCCCCGGCAATGGCCCGGCCTTTACTTCAGGTTACAATGGCCGTATTTTGTTATTATAAATAATGCCGAATATCTATAGCAAGTTTTTCTTCAAGATTGATCAGACGTTTTGTAATGTCCTTAGTTTTTTCATCGGCAGCTTTGTATTGGTTCAGATATTTGTTAAGAGATTTTACCCCCATATTACAACCGTCTGTCATTAAATCAGCAATGGTTTCATCAGATTCATCCATAACCAGCTTCACATTTGTTTTCATCCACGACATTCCCTTTGCCATCGGATTAGGTTCTTTTCCGTCATCATGATATTTTTCCAAAAGGATCTGTATTTCCTCTTTCAACTTATTATGTTCATCTTTACAATCCGAAAGATGTTTCCGAAAGTTTTCGTCATGCACATAGTCCAAAACATCATCAATAGATGCAACTCCCATTTTTATGCCAGCGTCACATTCCCTCAGCAGCTTTATCGTATCAGACTCAATCATTGTTTGTTTTAACTCCTTTTATTTTGGTTTAAGTAAATTATTTCCTTTTTTACAAACATTATTCTGATATTTTTATAGCATTGCTGCAAAATCAAAAATATCTGCCAAATCTTCCAGCATTTCATTACTCATCGCATATGTGTCTGATGACAAATTCCCCAAAACATTGACCACAATAAAATCTTTTTCTCCCTCTACAATAATCAATACCTTCTCAGCATTGTTAGCCAATAATACAGCTTGTCCTCTTCTGGTCATATAGCTCCATTCATTGTATTCCTCCATTATGCCGGCATTCAGTGTCGTCGTATAAGAGGAATCCTTGACAGCACGCACATTATTGGTTTTCATTCCACTGACCTCTATATTAATTATGATTACTTTTTTAAGCGTTCCTGATGCTTTTACTGAAATCAATACGATCAGAAGAACCAAAACACCATTTATTGTAATTGCAGTTATAAACTCCAGCAGAAAAAATCCTTTTTCCAATCCACAAAGAAACCTGACCACCAATAAAGTTGATAAGCATAGGCATGGCTTTGGCATAAAAAGCATTCGGAAAACAGTCAGCAAATATCATGGGGATATTCAAATGTACTATAATGATGATACGCTTACCTTTCATACAATTATTACTTTAAAACAATAATACTTTCTTTGTCTTGCATTTATCCCAAAACTCATGTATATTAAAAGAGCACAATCTAATAAAACAGGTGCCTTTTTAGGAGAATAGGAAAGTAAGTTACACTTCACGGTCACGCCGCTGTATGGGAGGAGTACTGCTTTATAAAGCCACTGGGAAGCCGGGAAGGTAAAGCAGTATTATGATGCCTTAGTCAGAAGACCTGCCTGTTTTAGTTTATTCATTGGTTACGAGGGATGACCATATGATGTATGCTTTGCTGTCTTCATTTTAGGCAGCTTATTCTTGCATGGAATCTTATCTCTTTTTGACATCCCCTAAGCAATGTATATACTGCATAAAAAGAAAGGAATCAAATTATGAAAAACCAAAGAAAAATTATTATTTCTCTTGCAGTGCTTGTAATTGCAATTGCTGCACTGTTTGGTATCTATCAATTTACAAAAACCCCTGCCACTGCAGGAGAAAAAAGCATTACTGTCGAAGTGGTTCACAAGGATGAAACTGTCAAGGATTTCAAATTTGATACGAGTCGGGAATTTCTTGGAGAAGTCCTTGTAGATGAATCGCTTGTGGAAGGTGAAAATGGGGCCTATGGGCTTTTTATCACTACTGTTGACGGAGAAACTGCTGATGACTCCAATCAGGAGTGGTGGTGTATTACAAAAGAAGGCAGCCAGGTGAATACCTCCGCAGACCAAACCCCCATTGCTAATGGAGATAAATACGAACTCACACTGATGATCGGGTATTAGGAGCATGTTATGAAACAGATAAAAATTTCCGAAAAGGTAATAGATATTGTAACTTTAGGTCTTCTTAGTGCAATCCTTCTTATTGGACAATTGGGAATGGCATTTCTCCCTAATATTGAACCGGTTACTGTTCTCCTGATTGTATATACACTGGTCTACCGAAAAAAAGTTTTTCCGGTTATTTATGCTTTTGTCCTAATGGAAGGTCTGATTTTCGGTTTTGGTATCTGGTGGATCAGTTACTTATACATCTGGAGCATTCTTGCTCTGATTGTATTGTGTTTCCGGAAAAATAATTCTGTTATCATATGGGCAGTAATCGCCGGTGCTTTCGGCTTATTGTTTGGTGCACTTTGCGCCATTCCTTACCTGATATCCGGCGGTCCCGGTGCTGCCCTTGCCTACTGGGCAGCCGGTATTCCTTATGATATTCTTCACTGTGCCGGAAATTTTGTGCTTACCCTTGCACTATTTCGTCCGGTATTGTATATTATGAACAAATATGCACCTAAAAACTCCGCCTTGGCACAGAAGAAAACTTAAATTAAATATAATGAATAATTATGGGCGGCAAACCTGCCGCCCAATTTTTATCAGCCTTTATTGTAGTCTTCTATTATAGGAGGAATCTGTGACAGCATATTATCAATATCCTCAAACATAGCACTCTTTGTAGTTCCCAGATTGCTGGCGCGATTAATATGCTTGACCACCTCCTGGTATTGTCTCTTTGTGTCTTCAAAGAAATTATACAAAGTCTGCATGGCCTCTTGGGACTCATCTACCACTTGGGAAATTTCCAACTGCACTTCCGTAGTCCCCTCTGCCGCCTGAGTAATACTGTCAAATGTTTCATAAGTTTCTTCCACTTTAGAAAGACTTTGTTCCAAAGCCTGATGCGAAGTATTTATACTATTATTCAGCATATCTGTTCCCTGCTCCACATCTCCAATGCTGGCATCCACCTCAGCCGCCAGATTTTTAATCTCATCTGACAGATTCTTTACCTCCTCAGCAACCACTGCAAAGCCTTTTCCCTTTTCTCCGGCTCTCGCCGCTTCAATAGAAGCATTCAGTGAAAGAATATTGGTCTGATCTGCAATAGATACGATCTTACCCATACACCCTTTGATCTTTCTCAAGGACTGCTGGAATTCTTCAAAGGTTTCCTGCATTTCGTCAAAGTGTGTCTGAACCATAAGAGCGCTATACTTTAACTCTTCGATCTCCCCCTGCGCCTGTACTACAGACTGTGAAATATTGTCTTTCACAGAAGCAAACTGGCCGGATACCGTATTTATATTGGAAAATGTTTCATTAAATTCTCTAAGTGTTTCTTTAAAGTTTTCTGACTCATGAAGCACATTGCCAAAAGACTTGCTCACCATATTCAATTCCCACAGGGAAGAAACTTCATTCTGTACCAAATCTTTGTGATAATCTTTTAAACTTCCTATTACATATAATACCGGATATAAGCTCTTTGATCTGCGCCGGTTTTTTTTCTTAAATTTCATAACAATTCCTCCATTTATTCAAACACAACGCAAGTCATAGACTGGTTGACAAATCGATTATTATAATGTTCTCCATACCCTACCAAGCCAGCGTGATTTCCTAAAGCCGCCATTTCATTTAAATATTCCGCCATGTAATGATTTTCTGTAAACAGCAAATATCTGAACAAACAATTTACCGAAAATACAGCCGAAATTTTAGGAAAATCCTGACGAATCTGACGAATTGTATTTTTTACAATTGCCTTATAATCTCCCAATTCCAGCATGATCAGAACATCAGAATCATTCACCTGCCTAAAACAGGTCAACGCATCACCATTTACTTCCTTAATGGATATAATACAGGTATCGTCTCCATTAACTTTTCCAAAAGGATTTTTAAATGTCTGCGTTAATATTTCCTTTTCCGTCACATGAAGTATATCCTGGTATACCTGCTTTGCAGGAACACCGTTTAATTTTCCCAACATGTAATTTGCTTTGTCCGTTTTGGATGCAATAAAGCGGTAATTCCCCATCTGCCGGTAAATATTTTCCTTATATGCCTTTACCTTTCCATTTTTATTTTTCACTAATGCATATGCCACTGCATCCGAATAAACCTTTCCGTTTGCGGATACTTTTCCGCCATCACCTGTTCCACCTACCAGAGAAATGTTTTTCTTTTTTAAAACGCTGTATATAGTTGTCAGCACGCATGCATCATTTCCGCAGCAAAAATCAATACAGATAGTATCGTTCAACGAACCATTTATGGTATGTACATCCTGTTCCAGCCGGTCAATGTATTTCACCGGCATGACAGACACTTCTTCAAGCACGTTTGCTGTTGCGTCAACACCATCATAAAATGCAATTACACCGACACCTTTTTCCACTACCTTTGTATCATAACTCATTCCAATACAGCCTATACTTGGTACTTGGGGATAAAGCTCTTCCAGCTTTTTTACATGTGCTTCAAATTGATCGTTGTTGGACAGAAGCATAATTAACTGAGGGCTGTTAAGACCTTTCACTGCTTCCTGCAGATTTCCGCTCTGACTCATTCCAAAAAACTGTTTCAATGTTTTATCCTCTCTTCCTTATTACTTTTTTTGATATATAGCTTGTTTAAGCGCTTCCTCAATTTGCTTGTCCGTTGTAAGTGGATGATTTCCTTTCTTTTTTGATAGTTCCGATAAATCAATATTATTAAGAGTAATCACATGCTCCTGCTCATTACCTGCTTTTGGAATCACATAAGGATCCATTTCTTTCTCAAGCTCGTTTAACTGGCGCATAATACTAGTGATCTGGCTGTTGCCTAAGCTTACCGTATCAAGCAGCTCACTATAAAGTTCCGATAAACGCTGGCTTTCAGGAATATCTGCGTAAATTTCTTCTGGATCGTCCAGAATACCTGATTCATTGCCATTCCCATAGACATATCTGTTGTCCTTGATGTTTCTGTCCAAAAAGTTTAATGTCTGCGTTATCTTTCCGCCTTCAACCGTTATGATTAGTTTTGCCATGACTTATTCTCCTTTACTATATTCTTGTGACTTCTTAATTTATGATGTAAAATTATACCATATGTAACAAATATGTACAATAAACCACATTCAAAAGCTACCAGCTTTTTTCCAGCTTCATGTCCCAGTCCAGCATATACGGACTGTCCTCTGACATACGCAAAATATTGTAGCAGCGCTGTCTTTCTCTGGTTATAGAATCTGAATTGGTTTCAGAATCCCTGCTCCAAAATTTTAGTCCCATCATATACCCTTCCACCATTTCCTCCCAGGAAGAATACATCTGCTGAAGAAGGAGCGAATTTTCCAGGGAAGTATCCATTGCCTCCTCATAAGTCATATATCCGCAGATATAAAAGTCAGCACACAACTGGTTGATTCTGCACAAATCCCACGCTGCCATATCATCTGCATCATAACCATTTTGGTACATTTCATATGCCAATATATAGCGGTAATCTTTATCCTCTATCTCAGATCTTAAAAATGCTCTTTTAAATGCTCTCTCATCCAGATCAAGCAGCCCCAATTCTTCCAGTTCCTCCATACATTCCCGGCAAATCTGTCTGTGCCCTCTTGTCTTTAACTTTTCAATGGCCTCCAGTGCAGTCTCTCTGTCATAAACATTCCAGCTTGAGGAAAGCCCATAATCAACCATTGCCTTATTCTCCACTGTAGGCTCTACACCGCCCACCAACTTCCAGTCACAACCATTACAGTAGGTTAGAGGCGCATAGGTTGCATTAAACCAAAGAACCGTATCAGGAAGCACCTCCTCTTTATCAGCAGTTTTACTTTCCAGAAGCTTTGCTAACGTAATACCGGTTTCTCCACCTCTCAGATCTTCATCCTCGTTTCTTTCTTCGGACATGGTATTGTAATATTTTGACAAATCAATGCCATACGCTCTTTCAATCTCCCTTATTACCGTATTTGTAGAAGCGTCATAATCTTCTCCTGAGAAAAACATTTCAACAGAAAGATAGTTGTCATTATCCAGTCGTATGCAGTACAATATTTCCCCTTTGGAAAAGAATCCTTCAGACCGCACGCCTTTTTTCTCATAAGAAAGTTCCATATATAATGCATCATCAAATCCGGGAATGGGCAGCATTTCACTTTCCCAAAGATTCTGTATCCGCCTTGTATCATCTTCCCGGGACGCATATCGGTCACCAAAATCATACTCCATCTCTTCCGCCAGATTTGTACTATAGAAAAAGTCTTTCACATCTGCCTCAATCATTATGCCATGCAGAAAAGAATAAGCATGTTCTTCTCTTACATTGGTATCCCGTGCCTTGGGAATCAGCACAGGACAAAAGACCTCCTCATAGTAATCTGATAAGGTTGCAACCCCCAAATATTGATATTCATCCAAATCCTCCAGTTCTTTGTGCCCTTCCTTAACCTCGTATGCATCCTGATTGCTTGTATCTTTCATTAAAGGGCTGTCTGTTTTCATCAGTTTCAAGTCAATGTCGTAACATTGTTCTATTTCACTGATGATCAGATCCGTTTTTTCATCGGTCTGCCCCACATTGAGAGACAAACTCCACTCAACACAGAGACCAGAAGGCAAAAGATTCATATACTCAAGCAGTCTTGTTTCCCCTACAGTGCCATCATAAGACCGCTCTCTGCTTGAAATAATATAATACCTGTCCTCTCCATTTTCCAATACCCCGCTGCTGTAAATATCCGTATAATCAGGATAGGGCTGATGCCAGGATTCCAACATAGACTCAAGCAAATGTGCAAAAGAGTCATAATACTCTTCCGCGTCCATTGAACTGCTTGCAATCGCTGAATAGTCCAGCCCATGCCCATAATAATAAGCATATCCATCATCTATCTTTGTTCCTTTTGGCATATAGACTTCACCCCGGACGCTTGTGTCATCGTAATCCCATATTTCCATTTGTTTTAAATGGGCAAACTTTTCTGATGCATCTTTTTCCCTATCCTTGTCCTTTCCATCTTCATAATCCCCGTCTTCTTCTGCCTTTTCTTCCTCCATGTGCAAAACCTCTTCCTGCTCCGCGCTTTGGCAGCCTGCAAGCAGAATTGAAAAAACAAAAACCGACAGAAAAAATTTTAGTTTTATTCCCATGCCTTTCCCTGTTTGGAAGTTCCTTCCAATTGGGAACAGGCCCAAATACGTAAGGTTGAAAGTTTCTTTCAACCTTTTACTCGTTGTCTCTTTCATAAAAAATTCCTCCCCCATCTTTTCTTACTTTCTATCATAAAATCCTATTGTTCCCGCGTCAATAGGCAAACAATGCCTAATCAATTCACATATTGAATTTGTTCTTCTCAAAAGGTATAATAAAAAAAGATTTGAAAATAATAAGGAGGAACTCATGACTTCTGCTACAATTGAAAAAGACCAGCTTCTATTCGAGGCCGGCCAACCTGCAAATGAGCTTTTCTTAATCGTGAAAGGCAGTGTTTCCGTTTCTTTTCCCGGCGGAAAATACACTTTATCAAAAGGAGATGTTCCAGGCATCTGTGAATTATGTGATGATGTACATTTTATGACCTGTAGGACGTTGGAAGATTCGGTGATCATGTCTTACCCCATTTACGATATTGCCACCTTAGAATCATTTTTCCGCGCCAATCCTGATTCCAGCATTTTGTTTGCACGTTCTGCTTTCAGACAGGTGAATTCGGTTTTGCAATGTTATGAAAAGGCACGCTTCATCTGTAGTGAGCTTTATAATACCTGTACAAAAGATTATTCCCTGTACAATGTCTGCTGTATGCGAAATCAGGTAAGTGCCCAGAAACTGCCTGCCTTATCAGAATTAGCTCCCTGTGTTGAGGATTCCCCTTTGGAGAGCTGGGCAGTTGCCTATTATGATGGATTTGAATATCTCTTATCCGCCAACAGTGATTCTGCTGTTTTGGCAAAAGCAACTGCTGTTCCGCTTGGACTTATTATAAGCATCTCTCCTGATTTTGAAAAAATAATCTCTTCCATAGACTCACTGATGGATTATCAAAAACAGGCTCTTGCCCTATATTTAAATGAAGATGGAAATGACTTATTTAGTTTCTATATTACCTTATATGAAAATTCCGACACAGCTTCTTCTGATTTTAAGCTTTTGCAAACATCAATTGCACAAATGCTTCAACGACTGAAATCATTTTCAGGGATTGATCAGGAGCTTTATGCCAAACGTTCCGCCAGTTTTCAGGCTGTTTTAAAGGCTAAGCCTACAGGCAATGATGCACCTTCAGAAAAAGAAACGGTTGTAGATTCCTCTTTCCTGGAACAACTAACCGGTTCCCTGCAGACAATCCTTTCTTACTCAGAATCAGAGGAAGCATTCTGCAGCCAGTTTAAAGACTTAATTAACAGCTATCAGCATATGGAAGATAAAAATGCTTCAGATGATAATGCACGTCGATTAAGGCAACAGATTACTTCTTCCTTTTATGAATTATATAATATTATATTTTTCAAAGCATCAAAGGATTCCTCTGTACCTCTTCCAGTGCGCATGTTCCTTTACTTTGGGTATGTTGATGAATTACTGGCCGGAACTGAAAATGCAGCCTACCTGGGGCAGTTGGCAGACCGCCTTTCCAAAGAATCATACCCGCATACCTTTACCCTTTATGACTGGCTCAATGCTATTTTAAAAGGGGAACGGGAACCCAGTAGAAACGAATTTGATGAGGATTATACCAAGTACCTGCATACAATGAAGGTTTCCGGCAAGATCAGCGCCCAGGAAGAAACAGAATTTGCAGACAACACTTCCAAAAAAGTGGAATACGAACTAAAAAATATGATGCCGCCTGTCAACAAAATGACCAGCGGACGTATTTCTACCTTCTGTCCTGTTTTTTCAGCCCACAATGTTTTAAAGGCTCTGGATAGTTGTCTGGTCTCTAACAACACGCTGCAGGCTTCCTTAACCTACAATATCTCCCTGGATTTTACTGCTTATTACAGGGAATATGTGTATACCAATGTAGAAGCAAATATTCCAAAAGAATTTTTCCACATGGAAAAGTTGCCTGACTTCATCCTCATGCCCGGTGTTGGCACAAGAGGCGTTATGTGGCAGGAAATTGAAGGACGCCGCAGAAATACCTCTGCCCGTATGATGCTTCCTATGTTTTATATGGATGACCTGCGTTCTGCCATTGTCAGACTAACCGGCGAATACCGTTGGGAAATGTGTAAACGTATACAAGGCCCCCGCTGGAACGATCTTTCAGAACGTTCCCTGACCAGTGAGTACTTTGATTATATTCAATTTTATAAAAAGAATACGGAATTATCGCCTACTACAAAAGAAAAAATCAAAACCGCCCTTCAAAAATCAAGGGGCAGTTTCAAAGAAATGTTTGTGCGGGATTATATTTCTTATATTTTATTTGAGGGAACTGGCTCCCCCAGACTTACCAAAATTGCCAGGACCATCCTATTTACCTACTGTCCTTTTGCAAAGCCGGTTCGAAATACCTTAGCTGGCAATCCCATCTTTAAAGATTTGATGGAGCGTTATGATGTGCGTCAGAAACAGAATATCCACAGAATTGATATGTTGAAAAAAAGAGTGGAAAACAGCGGCAGCGGCATTCCCCAGGAATTACAGGATGAATTGGATTACTTAAATTACTGATTATCGTAAAAGGAGCGTAAACGTTTTATGCCAAAGGATTATTTAACTGAATTTCTTCCTGACTTAGCGGAATTTAAAGAAAAAACCATGCAATTTCATCGTGGGGAAATTACAGTTGCTGAATACAAGGCATTTTCCGGAGGTTTCGGAAGCTATGCACAAAGAGGAGGAAAGAAGCATATGCTGCGCCTGCGCATGGCTGGCGGACGTCTCACAAAGGAACGTTTAAAATTTATTGTGGAAAACTGTGATGCTTATAGCATCGACCGCTTAAAAATCACCACCTGCCAGTCCATCCAGCTGCATGATCTTGAGGCTTCTGATTTATGCGAACTGATAGAAAAAGCCTGGAAGGCAGGTATGATCTCAAGGGGCGGCGGCGGTGATTTTCCCCGCAATGTAATGGCTTCCCCTTTATCAGGCGTAAAGCAGGGCGAATACTTTGATGTAATGCCTTATGCGGAAGCAGCCGGCGAATATTTAATGAATTTTATCAAAGCAGTAAAATTCCCCCGGAAACTAAAGGTATGTTTTTCCAATTCGCCGGAAAATGATACCCATGCCACCTTCCGCGACATGGGATTTACAGCTAATGCTGACCATACCTTTGATGTTTATATTGCAGGCGGTCTTGGCATCAAACCATGCCTTGGCATCTGTGTTGATAAGGGAATTTCTCCTAATAAAATCCTTTACTATCTTAAGGCTATGGTTAATACCTTTACTGCCTATGGCAATTATGAAAACCGTGGAAAAGCAAGAACCCGTTTTATGCAGGAATCTCTGGGCACAGATGGACTTACCAGAGCATTTAAGGAAAAGCTTACCCAGGTTATGAATTCAGAAATGCTGGATCTTCAAATACCAGAAATTCTGCAGACTCCACCCAGCCAGAAGGAAACAGCCATCCCTGCTGCTGATCATCGGATCATCCCTCAAAAACAGGCCGGTTTATATGCAGTTTTTTATCAGCCTATGGGAGGAAACCTGACACCGGCTAAAGCAGCTTCTCTATATCAATTGATCGAACCTATGGAAGATGTAGAAATACGCCTTACTCCAGAGGAAGGTCTTTATGTGATCAATTGTAATGCCAGCGAAGCCGAAGAAGTTCTTAAAGCAACTGCTGACGGCGCGCAAAATCTTTTTGAAACTTCTGTGGCCTGCATTGGTGCTTCTACCTGCCAGGTGGGCATCGGCGATTCACCTGCGCTTTTATCTGCATGTATAGAAAAAGTACGCAAAGAAAATTTTGCTGACGGTGTACTTCCAAAAATTCATATTTCAGGCTGCCCCTCCTCCTGTGGTGCCCATCAAATCGGTGCTATTGGCTTCAGAGGCGGCATCAAACAGACACCTGATGGGCCCAAACCTGCTTTTGCAATCTTTGAAGGCGGCTGCCCATTACAGGGACAAGAAGTGATTTCAGATATGGGTAAAAGCATAGAAGCTGAAAAAATTCCTGACTTTCTTGTGGAATTAGGAAAAATAATTTCAGCCGAAAATACTACTTATGATAAATGGATAGCCTGCCACCATGACAAATTAATTAAACTAATTGAAAAGTATGCCGCCTGACTGGCACTCTATATATTTTAAAGGCCCGGACACACAATTATCCGGGCCTTTCGTTTAACATAAGGATGGCAGGTAAAACCTGGCATCCGTTGTTTTTAATTACATTCTTGCTTTTAATATACAGCTTAATAATTCGTCCGCCACTTCCTCTTTGCTCATAATTGGAAGCTGTATTGTATCTTCCTTTGATATCAGCGTCACCACATTGGTATCTGTTCCAAAACCGGCTCCCTGCTGCTTTAAATTATTTGCTACTATTAGATCCAAATTTTTCTTCTTAAGTTTTTCTTTAGAGTTTTCTATCATATGTTCTGTTTCCATAGAAAAACCACATAAAAACTGCCCCTTCGGCTTGTGCGCTCCCAAATACCCTAAAATGTCCTCTGTACGTGCAAGTTCAATCTTCATGGAATCATCTTTTTTCTTTATTTTTTCCTCTGCCATATCTTTCGGCCGATAATCTGCTACTGCTGCAGCTTTGATAATAATATCCTGCAATGGAGCATGTTCTTTTACTGCCTCTGCCATATCTGCCGCTGATAGGATTTCTATGGTATTTACTCCCATAGGCGGCTTAAGCTCTGTTTTTCCTGTAACCAGTATCACTTCTGCACCGCGCCGCATCGCTGCCTTTGCAATTGCATAACCCATTTTTCCAGTGGAATGATTACTGATAAAGCGGACCGGATCAATCTTTTCTATAGTAGGTCCTGCTGTCACAAGTACTCTAAGCCCCGCCATATCCTTAGGCTTCAAGCCCTTTAAGATATATTCAAATAAAACCTCTGGCTCCGGCATCTTTCCTTCTCCGGTATCGCCGCATGCAAGATATCCTACAGCAGGAGAAACCACTTCCATCCCGTAATGCTCAAGGGTTTTCAAATTATCCTGCACAACAGGATTTAGATACATTCTGGTATTCATAGCAGGCGCTATTATCTTGGGACACTGACAGGCAAGCAGCGTCGTAGTCAACATATCATCAGCAAGTCCATGGGCTGCCTTTGCGATCACGTTGGCAGAGGCCGGCGCAATCATAAAAAGATCTGTCTGTTTGGCCAATGAAACATGTTCTACGCTGTGTTGGAAATTTCGATCAAAGGTATCTACCAGACATTTATTTCCTGTCAGACTTTCAAAGGTGATTGGATTGATAAAATTTGTAGCATTCTGCGTCATAATCACAGTCACATCTGCCTTTTGTTTTTTCAACATGCTGGCCAGTGATGCAATTTTGTAGGCAGCAATACTGCCGGTCACCCCAAGTACGATATGCTTTCCTTCTAACATTCTGCTTTCCTTTCCTGAAATCAAGCTTGTGCATCCATATTTTTATGATAAATAATGTTAAGACCTTTCAGTGTCAATTCATTATCATAGACAATTTTTTGCTTACAATAGGGTACGATGCAGCCTGCCAGACCTCCTGTTGCCACTACTGCTGCCTTGTAGCCCAGTTCTTCCCAGATCCGGTCAATCATACCATCCATGCTGGCAGCCTGCCCCATAATAATTCCACTCTTCATACAATCAATGGTATTTTTCCCAATAATCTTTTTCGGTGCCTCCAGGCTGATCCTTGGAAGCTGAGAAGTACGGTTTACCAGCGACTCTAAAGAAACCTTTACGCCAGGCAGTATCATGCCGCCAATATAATTTTTCTTTTCATCTACCACGCTGATGGTGGTGGCTGTTCCCATATCAATAATAATGATTGGCTCTCCGTAATACTTCAATCCTGCTACTGCATTCACAATCAGGTCTGAGCCCACCTGCCCCGGATGATCCATCAAAATATTCAATCCGGTTTTTACTCCCGGGCCTACCACCAATGGCTCATTATGCAGAAGCTTACTCATAGCAGACTTCATGATATTGGTAAGCGGCGGTACAACAGATGCAATAATAGAACCTGTAATCTCTTCCACTTTAATATGATACAGATCAAGAAGCGTTTTAAATGCCACCACATATTCTAATTCTGTTTTGGCAGTATCTGTGGAAACCCGTTCTACGAAATAAACCTTTTCCATCTCGATACACCCGATTACTATGTTTGTATTTCCAATATCCACTGCTAAAATCATGATTACGCCCTTCTTTTTATTCCTTAAGTCCTTTAATTGGTTTTACCTGCATAAGCGCCAGTCCGATACCTGCAATCAGAATCGCAGCAACCACTGCTTCCACAATCCCATTAAAGCTGATAATACCCATAATCACGTCGATTACAGCATCCCCTGCAATCCCTAAAGCCTGTGCATATGCATCTTTATATAAAATGTAGATTCCGCTCATTACAAACAGCGTATTGGTAAAAGCGCCTGACAGTCCCGCGTAAGCAAGCGCAACGCTGGAAGCTGCCTTCTTATGTGCAGTTAAAGTAAGCACAATAAACAAAACAATTGCCACAACAAGCCCAGCCAAAGTACCAATCAATGCTCCATTGCTGTTTTCTATCAAATTACTTACAAATGCTCTGATGGAAATAAATAAGATAAAAGATACTACTGCATGAATCACAACACGCCATATTTTCTGTTCCTTCTTTAACAAATTGCGAATCAGAATATACACAAAATAGGGAATCACTCCAACTAAAATTCTGGGTACAAAGCAGATATACATACTCTTAAATACACCTGATATCCCTACTACATTTGCTGCTAAAACCGGCGAAAAAACAAATGCCGATGCGGTAACCGCCTTAAAAGTGTTGTTGATAAAGCTTGTTAATCCAAATACGAATCCTAAAAATGCACCTTTTTTTGGTCCTAAAAATAGTGCTCCCAGGATAACCGGGATATGAATGACTGTTGCATTAATTACAACAAGCGGGATATATCCCAGCGGTGTGAATGCCATTATTACGATAATGGCGGTGAACAGTGCTGTCAGCACAAGTTCATAAGTTTTTTCATTTTTCATGGTACGTTTCCTCCTGTTATTATTCTCATATGAGATACAATACGGTGTAATCATACCACATTGATAATTTTTTGACAATATATTTTTCCCTTTTCTCACGGAAATCAATTTTCAGATTCCGGTGAGTAATTGTAGTATCAGAGGAAGGCATCCCGGAAATATTTCTTCGTCGCCGCGCTTTTGCTCTACAACAAAATAATTTGAGTAAAAGTCCCCACTATGATACACTTTACTTATAAGGAGGCAGGTCTATGATTTTAGAACAAATACGTTTTTTAAGGGAACTAACACTTTCCTCTATTCTGCTGCGCACTTTTCTTGCCATGATACTTAGTGGAATTCTGGGGTATGAAAGAGAAAAAAGACACCGTCCGGCAGGCTTCCGGACCTATCTGGTAGTATGTCTCGGCTCCTGCCTTGCCATGATGGTTGGTATTTATTTATCAACCACTTTTCCATCCGCAGATGCTGGCCGTATTCCTGCACAGGTAATCAGCGGTATTGGTTTTCTGGGTGCAGGTACCATACTCGTTACAAGACAAAATCAGGTAAGAGGCTTAACTACTGCTGCCGGACTCTGGGCTGTTGCATGTATTGGCCTTGCTTTAGGCGCCGGCTTTTACACCGGCGCACTGGTTGTTTTTGCCGCAATATGGATTTCCCTTCGGATGCTTAGGATTGTACATACCCACTTGAACCCTGCCCTAAAATCCATCACCCTTCATGTAGAATTTGAAAAAATCAGTGACATGAGCCAGTTTATTGCCTTTGCCAAAAGTGAACAATGTATCATTGACCATCTGGAAATGACGCGTCCCAAAAAGACATCGGAAAGTACAGCAGTTTCTGCCATTATCGCTTTAAGCTTCAGCGAAGAGCTTACTTACTCTCAAATCGTGGAAACCTATGGTGCCTTAGAAGGTGTTATTTACATTGATTATGCCTATAATTAAGTCAAACAAGCTGATCTAAAATAAAAGGATCTTTTATCTTTTTATCTTCTGCTAACAGCACGATCTTGGACATAATCTCTGCTGTCTTGGGATCCTCATCCACAAAGGGCAAAAACAGCTTTCCTCTTTTCTGGCTGTGTACCGGCAGAATATTCAGCATTGCGCCGCCCTCCTGATGAATCACGCCACTTCCCAAATGAACGCTGTAATTTCCTCTACTTCCCTGAATAAGTGCATGACTGTCCTTTAATATTACATTTGTAATTTTAAACAAAGGCAGATTAAATGCAATGATTGCCCGACGCATTTCAATGGTGGAATGACTGGTCTCAGGATCTACTCCTCCTGCATGGGCCACACTCACTGCCAGATCCACATCTCTCATTACCTCACTGTAAATTAAATCCGGCACCTGCAAAATGGTAAGCGGTTCAAAAGTCTTACGGTTTATAAACTCCACCCATTCTAAAGTTGGCGCCTCCACATCACTTGGAGAAAACCAGTCTGCCAATGCATAAATCCTGGCAATAATATTTTCTTTATAATAAATTTTCTGAAGGCCTTCCTCATAATCCGCAATCCACCTGCGTCCTTTCAGACAGCCCACTGTTTTCTGGGGCTGGATTTGATTTCCTGCAAACATTCTTGATGCTTTAAGCCCTGTTTCTCCCGGCAGCTTCACATACAATTCACGGAACACCTGCTTAAAAGGCTGACAGATCTGCTGGTCAAATAAAAGCTTCTGATACTGATGCCACACTTTAGCTTTATACAGGTCAAGAGGATGGGCAATACGGGCTTTTCTGTCTGCTACTAAAAAAGTGATTCTGCCATCCCATGATTTTATGGAAATCTTATTTTCGTCTTTCTCCCACACCAAAAGACCTGCTGCGTCTTCACTTACAAACACCAGCGGAAGTAAAATTGCCCTGACCACCGGATTTTCCATTAGGCCTGCTATTTCAGCAGCGGTAAATTCTGCGCCGCTCTCCATAGACTCTTCCATCAGTTTCTTCGTCCTTGTATACTGCTCTTTCAGCTTCTTATGAGCTTCCTTGACCTCCAGTACATACGCTTCTTTCCCAAGCCTTGAGGGTACCGACTTGAGCATCTTTCCGTCCTTGCGGCACAAAATTTCACTTTTTCCCAATTCATCCACATGCAGACAGATTTCCACATCTCCCTCCAGAATCCATTCCATATAAGGTGCAAACTCTCCTGCCAGTCTGCTTTCCATCCTTAAAGTTAATCTGGTCACATCTGAAAATCCCCCATGAACACTTAAGTTAACAAGGGCAATCTGAGCTGCCTTGGATTCACTTGCCCGTCTCTGGGCTCCAAAACTTTTTGCTTCTTTTGCATATTTTTGAATAAACTGATAGCGTTCCAGCATATCCTGTTCCTGATCCTTATCAAAGGGCACTAATCCATAACTCATCAAAAGATCCTTATTTCTCTTCGACACAATCTGTTCCTGCAGCCATTTAAGTGTAACCTTTCCTGTTGCTGCATCCGCATATTTTCTTGCTCTGGAATGCTTTTGCCCATCGGAAATGTATTTTGCCGCTTTATAAAGCAGTTCAAAATTCTTCTCCCCAAGCAGTCTATAGGCTTCCTGAAACCAGTCGATATCAAAGGCGCCATCCTGTAATTCCTCCCGGTCTAAAGGCGTATATTTAGCGATCATAGCCATCTTCTGGTCATCAAACCGCTCATTCATATGTGCCATAAAATAATAGCATCCACTCTTTAATCCCTGCCAGCCTAAATACTCCTGAATCACATCAATCCACTGAGGTGCATACATAGCCACCTCCACCAGCCGGTCAGCCTTGATGCTGGTTCCCTTCAATGCCTTTTCCAATGCCTTCCCATTATCTCCTTGAGCAGGGTAACAGGATTTCAGCAGCCTGCTGAGCACTTCCTTTTTCGTATGATTCGCCGAGTAATACCAAGAATAATAAGTTTCCCTGCTGAGAGTATCTTTTCCCAGCGCCATCAGAATCCGAATCAAATATTCAATTCCCTGGATAAAAGTAATACCGCTCATGTCACTGGAGAATACCGTTTCTGCTTCCCCCCGGCGAAGCTCTGTGTCCACCATCATCGGTACAACCGCTTCATACAGTTCCTGCACCAGTTGGCCGCACCAGGTATCCTTTCCAACACTGGTACTATGTCAAGAAAAAG
>DKUR01000093.1:0-14511 GCA_002490775.1 Lachnospiraceae bacterium UBA7199
TTTGTGGATCAGAAATGTATATTATCCGCCGGATGTCACTTTGAGTGGCGCATGGAACTTCTGGCAGTATATGGACACTGCTGTTTTAGAAGGGTACTCGGGAACTGAAAAATACATTGATATGAATGTGTTTAGGGGAACGAAAGAAGAACTGGAAATGCTGCTTGTTCAGAGGAATGAGAAAGGAACTGTTCAGGAAGTAGAAGAAGCAGAAGAAACCACAGATATAATTAATTCAGATGAATGGAGTTCCTGCTATCGGGCATATAAGTCGGTTCTTGCTGACTGGACATTAATAGAAAAGTATGGGGACTTTAGTTATTATACCTTTTATTTTGGTGATAATTATGGCTATGATTCCTATTTTTTATTTGATATTGATAAAAATGGGATTCCAGAGTTGTTTTTATGCTCTGAATCAATGTGCATTACAACAGTGCTTACTTATGAGCAAAAACTTTGCTGGCTTGTTTCCGATGATATTTATGGCATCAATGAAGAAACAGGAGAACTTATAGTGCTGGGACACTGGCATGGTTCGGGAGGTTCAGGCAGCGAACATGAGTGCACCGGGTGGAAGATATCAGGAGATAAAGCTGAAAATTCTATGTACATAGATTTTTATGACTTTTCTGAAAATGGAGATTTTATTCCGCAGGAAGGGGACGAAAGTTTCTATGTAATTTATGATGTGAAAACAGAAAGCTATGAACATACCACAAATGGCGCAAAGTATGAGGAACTTTATGCAGCTCATGTGAAACCCTGTGCTTTGATTGAAGATTATCAGTTGTATGACCTGTCAGATTTGAGCGGACTGGATAGGGTATGGAAAGAAAGCTGTGGAGATAAGCCTTTTTATCAGTACTATGATGAGGAAAGCGGAGAACTTCAAATGGAACTTTATTACGATTCTCAGACAGGGCGGGGGTTTGGTACCAGATATTATCCGGAGACGGAGGGAATGCCTGACGGATTTGCCATTGGTGGCATTGAAGAAGGGGAAACGGTTTGCGGGGCAATTTGGGAGAGAATAAACACTGATCCCTATGAAACTCTGGCATTTGGAGGAAGAGATGCGTCACAGTATCATGAGATTGAAAATTATGAAGAAGAAATAGAATACACAAGTGATGGAAAAATAGCGCATTACAAATCACTGGGAAATATTACTTACTTAGAGGATGCAGAAAATACAGACACGATTGTTGAAATAGATTTTCTTTATCGCAATGATGGTTCACTGAAGGAGAGAAAATATAGGCATAATGGGTTCGTGTTTGAAACGACCTGTAGTGTAATGGACAGCTTTTATGACAGGCAGCAGCGGCTTCTTTATGAGGATTGCTATATTACGCATGGAAGCCTGGATTACTACTATATTTACAATGGTGAAGAACAAATTCCCACCTACTGCCTGATTCTGGATCATAATCTGGATCTGTTGTGCCCAGAGCTGTTGATAATGCAATCTTATTTTGGAACGTAAGCAGGGTATGGTGGTTGAAATTAAAAGAAGATTAAATTTAACCAAGCAAAAAGGCAGGAGAATTTCCTGCCTTTTGCAATTGCCTATATGGTGTTCCAAATAGAGGATTAAATCTTTCCGGCGGATTGAATTACTTTAATTTCAATCAATCCATCTGTAATGTTATGTGCAGCATCTTTTACTCTGTAAATCTGCAGAATTGCCTGACGCTCTTTTTTGTCCTGATTTTCGTCCGTAGAAATAAAAACTTCTGAGTGAGCGCCTGTTCCGCTGGACTGGTTTGCCCTGATCCAGGAAGGAGTATTTTTAATTTTTAAAGACCACGTGCCCTGAACTGCAATGTTGAATTTTTGTGTGCCTCCTTCTTTATCAAACATTAGACTTTTGGTATCAACACCTAAAAGGGGCGGCATATGAAAGGTGATGTTAAAAGATGCGCTGTTTTGTCCACCTGTTCCAGTAATGTGTTTTGGGGATTGTGAGCCGCTGTAGCGGCTGATGGTATTCATAATTCCGATTTCCATTGTGGAGGTAAAGCTTTTATAAATATCTCTTTTGTCGGTGCCAAATTTCCATACCCATGAATTAAGAGGTGAAAAAACAGAGCAGGAAAGAGCAGCGGGATCGTGAAGATATTGCCATTTACCAGCAGACCTGTTTTGAGCAGCTCTTTTAAATCTGTATTCCCACTCGGCGGAGGCGTTGTTTTTACTTAGTGATATTCCTTTACAAGTGCAGTCCTGAACTTCAAATGAGTATGAAGAAGTGAAATTGGCGCCTACCGAAAAGGAGCCGCTTCCTTTTGCTTCAGGATTGCCGCCGCTTACACCGGCTTCAAAGCCTACTGTGCCTCCGATATCAATACCTTCGGAAACTGTATAGGAGGTTACGCCATTTATGGCCTGCGGATCTGCATAAACCAGTTCTGCTGAAACGTTGTCTGCATTTTCGGGAAGAGGAATATAATTTTTCATCTTATAAAAATCTACATAATTTAGACAGACTTCACCCTGTCCTACATACCAGGAATCACCATTTACATTTACCCGGCTTCCTGCCCAATGCTTATCATATCCCGGCGCTCCGTTTAAAATTCCATACTGCTGGATAAAGAACCAGTCTTCACCACCGTTTGCATTTGTACCTTCATATTTATGGCAGGAGATCATGTAATAATTGAGCGTACAAGGTTTTCCCTGAAGCGTAAAATATTTGGAAACAACATGCTGTTTTGCCATTGCAGCAAGGTTTATATCAGAAAAATCTGCATTTAGTGCGTCTATCCCTTTTTTGTTTAAGAATTGTAGTGCAGATGCGCTTAATTCCTGCTTATCTTCCAGAAAATTTACCATATTTTGGGATATAGCATCAGGCTGCTTTTCATGATCTTCCAGTACATAGCAGACGCCTTCTTTGCTCATTTTAAGGCCAAATAAGCTGTATCCGATTACTTTGTTATCTGCTTTAAAATATTCCCGCCCCTCTAACCGTTCATAGACAGCATTAATTTCATTATTTGTAGGTTTGTACAGTATGATCTGCTGATTTGCAAAGTAACTCTTTTCAATACTTTCCAAAACCAGTTCATCCTGCACATTAACGCCATTGCACATGATAATGATAGGTGCATTTACGTCTTCTGCACTATCCTTGGTAAAATCCTTCACCATAATTTTTGCTTCCAGTTCTTCCGCGACCTGAATCATGGTTTCCTCTAAGGCACTGTTTTCTCCTACGGGTTCGTTACTAACGTAAATTAGTTTTTCTGCCATTTCTATCCCTCCATAAATTTTATTTTTGCAGGCAGCCAGTTGAAAGTGTATCCCGCCTGTCGTTAATGACTGCTGCCTTGCCTGAATCTTATTATACAGGAAGGGGAAAGCAATCAAGCCTTACGGCTTAATTGCAAGGGGAAAGCAATGTCAAGAAAAATGATATTAAATTTTAATCCCCATGCATATTGCAAGTAGTGCTTTCGATATTGCTCAAATATGAAGTGTGAAAATTCATTTTTCACACTATCCTTATTGACAAAAAGTCAATAAGAATTATAATGAATTTAATCAATTGCTCTGACATGGAGGATTAGTATGCCGAAAAGAATCAACGATACCGGACTGCGCAGACAACGGATTTTAAAGTCGGCCCGGAAGGTTTTTCTGGAAAAGGGATTTCACGGAGCTACAATAGATGACATAGCGATGGAAGAGGGTGTCGTCCGTGGAACAATTTTACATTACTATAAAAGTAAAAAACTTTTGATGGAAGCAGTGCTGGAGGAAGATGACAGGGAATGGGAGCCTTTGATAACAGCACTTGTAAACAGACATGAGATCGCTGTAAGTGAACGCATTGATAAAATATTTGCTTTGTGTGAAGCGTACTTTGCAAGCAAAAAGGAGGAAACAGAAAATCTTTTTGAAAAAAAGGAAGAGACGCGTTTTTTCCTGGATCAAATACGTTTAAAAAATTATTACCGGCAGATGGAAGGATTGACCACACTTTTGGAGGAAGGGGTGGCAGCAGGGGAGTTTGTCATAGATAATCCCAGGCTGCAGGCGGCCTCTGCCATGTTTGCAGTTTTTGGAATCACAGGAACCGATATTTCTAAGGAGGAGTTAAACGTACAATTACAGGAGGTGAAAGAGCAATTGTTGCGATCCTGTAGAAATAATCCATAAATTCCATAATGAAACAGCAGAAAATTAAATTTGTTATAGTAACGAAAGAAAAGGAGAAGCGTGTATGAAACAAATTACAGCATGGCTGACAGCATTTGGTCTGCTTATATCGTGCATCCTTCCGGTTCAGGCAGCAGAAACCAGCGGAATGGATTTATTCAGGACGACGCAGGAAGATACAGAAGCAGACAGCCAGAATAAAGAAGACAAAAACGATAATATAGAAGCAAAGACAGGGATCATTTCCGGGCCTGAAGCAAGCGCAAGCCCAAGCCCTTATGCAAGCACAAGCCCCAGCATAAGCTCAAGTCCCGATGTAAACCCAAGCCCTGGCGTAAGTGCAAGTCCGTCTGTAAAGCCGGACACGTCCTCCAATGCAAGCCCTGGTACAAGTGCAGGGGATGACCCTGGCATGAATGAAAAGCTTAGCCCAAGTCCGAAGCAGCCTGATGTAAGTGCGTCTCCCAGTGTAAGTCCTGAGACAGCAGTAAGTACATCTCCTAGTGCAAGTCCTGTTCCCAGCGCATCGCCCCAAGGGCAGCAGCTTTTCTCTGGAAAGGATGACTGGAATGAAAAGCAGGCTTCTGTCAGCGGTATGGGTGGTATTGAGGTGGTATTGATGAATGCGCTTCCGGTTTATCAGGGCAGCCGTATATATTTGACGGTTTCGCTGGAAGGGGAAGGCAGTAAAGAAGTGATTCTCGAAAGTAACTCTGAAAAGCATTCTGTATTGTTTGAAGAACTGTCATCAGGTACCTATCACTTAAAAATATCTGAAAAGGAAGATTCTGGTTCCAGATTTGGTTTTCTTACTTATGAGCAGGATATTCAGGTTTCCGGAGACATTAAGACCGCAGAAATTTATACTGGTTTTATAGAACTGGATGGAATTTCCTATACAAAGGATTCTCCTCATCCGGGGGTATTGCTGATTGGGGATGTTAATAGAGATGGAAAGATTGATGAGCTTGACAAGGATGCCATCATGAAAGCAATCAGCAGGGGGACAGACGGAGTCCTTGTTGGAAATCCCAATGAAAACCCTACAGATTTGAACAAAGACGGGCAGACAGATCTGGTAGATTTACAATACTATGCCAACAGCAAAGCAAGAATCAATGAAAATGCAGATATGCAGGCTTGTGTGTACAGCAGGCTTCCTTCTGATGCGGTACAGGTAAACGTGAATACTGCTAGTACCCAGGTATCAGGAGATCCCGGGGAACTTTTAAAGGATAATGGCAGTGGAATAAAACTACAGAATATAGATGGAACAGAAATTTCTGAGCAATCACCTGTAGAAATTGGATTTAATCTGGCAGGCAGCAGTCAGGATTCCCAGAAAGTAGAACAGATTGCAGTTTCTATGGAGGGAGATGCCATTCAAAGTGGAATGCTTACCATCGTGACAAAGGATGGTGATGAGATTCCTTTTGCGATTGAAAATGGTCAGGCAGTTTCCATGAGTCGTATGGCGCAGCAGCAGGAACAAAGTGATATGCTGACAATTGATTTGAGAGGTCAGGTTGCAGTGAAAAAGGTAACACTGCTGATTACCAGATTGAATAAAGGAGGAAGTCTGGCAGAGATTTCCAAAGTGGAGTTTTTAAATGATACGCAAAATCGGATTCCTGCTCCTACTATGTATGTACCCAAGGGACTTACTTTAACTGGAGCAAACAAGTCTTTCCGGGTAAGCTGGGATAATCAGGTCAACGTAACTGGTTATGAGGTTAGGATCAGCTATGAAGGCCAGACAGAAACCAGGCGCGTAACTTCCAATCAGTTGGAGGTAAAGTCTTTTAAGGGAAATCGACTGAAAAATGGTGAGATTTATGAGGTAAGCGTGCAGTCTGTAAACGGAACCTGGTCCAGTGGTTATTGCAGTCCTGGAGCAGTCAGTCCTGTTATTTCCGGCAAACCTGACGCACCGGATAACTTGAAAGCAGTAGGAGGCTACTGCCGGATTGTGCTTAGCTGGAAGAATATGGAAGATACAGATTCCTACAATGTTTATTACAAGGCAGAGGGAGAAAATTCATACAGCAAAGTCACAGGCATTACTCAAAATAGGTACGTGATTTCAAATCTGAAGGATGAGACCAGATATGAGGTTTATGTAACAGGAGTAAATGAATTAGGAGAAAGCAATCCATCCATTCATTCAGAAGCATGGACGATTACAGTAAAACCGGCGCAGATGCCAAACTATAAACTGATCAATGAGTCCAATGGAAAGGGAGCAGTAAGTGCGCATATTGTAAGCGTGACACATGGAAGAGGCTCTATGGTATCCAGCCCTTTGGACAAAGATGGAAGCAGCGCGCTTGGTACAGTGGATAAGGATGCCGCATCCTACTATCAGGTGCTTGACTGGGATGACGGAGCAAGCTATCCGGCAGCAACGAAAGGCCTTTTGTTTACACTGGATGACTATTATGAAATGAATTATATCACCTTTGCAGAGGTGGAGGATATTGGCTATTACAGCGGTGCATATGTTTATTATTATGATGCAGAGCATCCGGAAGGCGTGGCAGCGAAGAATCTTTCACTTTTGCAGAGGACAGATGTAAATGGAAGAAAATATTATTTGATCAAACTGGCAGAGCCTGTCAGGGCAAACAAAGTAAGACTCGGCTTTACCAGAGGAAATAATCAGAGAGAGATTATTATTTCCGAAGTAAACTTTTATTATTATGACAGTCTGGAAAATGATATTCTTGCTTTGTATGGGGATGACCTGCATACTACTTTGAAAGATCATGTGACAGAAACAACAATTGATGCATTACAGAAGCGTTTGGATACCAAAGATGCAAAAAGCGGAGAATACCATCCAGAAAGGGCGATGCTTCAGAGAGAATTGGATAATGCAAGGGGGCTGCTTACTTCTGACTTTCAAGATATTGTAGAAATTAATGCAAAAATTACTGCGGCAAAGGACAGTCATCTGGGATTTGGAGGGTTAAATGCATGGCAGCCTCTTGGCATTACCGCCTATGAAGGGGAGCAGATTGTAGTTTATGTAGGGCATAATCAGTTAAAGACGGGTGCTGATTCAGCATTAAAGCTGATTGCAACTCAGTATCATGGGGAGTCAGGTGCTTTTGCATCTGAGGTGGCTGCCCTCAAAGTAGGGCGCAATGAAATTACCATACCAGCTATCCAAAGCCTTGCCTGTGAGGGCGGCGGCGCACTCTATATTCAATACACTGGAAATAATGAAAACGACAGATATGCGGTACGGGTAAGCGGAGGCGCCAGGGAACCGGTTTTGAACCTTTATGGGGTTACCGATCCGATGGAAAGAAAGGAACGCATTACAAATTATGTAAAAGAACTGGAAGAACATGTGGCAGCGCTGGAGGAAATGCACAGCCAAATACATGAGGCAGCTCCAGAGGGCAGTAAGGTGAACCGCAGCTATGATAGGCAAAACTGTATTCTTGGGGCAACAGATATTGTTCTGGATCAAATGATGCTGTCTGTATCGGCAGAGCAGATTCTTGCAGGAATGGGGAAGGGAACTACACAGGAACGTGCAGACCGGTTAGAACAGTCGCTTAAGGCAATGGAAGACATGATGGTGTTGTTTTATCAGCATAAAGGTCTTGGTCAGGGCGAAGATGTTCCCGCAACGGACCAGATGCCCGCCCAGCATTTGAATATCCGGTATATGAGAATGTTCTCCGGGGCATTTATGTATGCAGCCGGAAATCATATCGGAATTGAATGGGGCTCTGTACCAGGGCTGGCTTCAGCAGTGCCAGTGCAGGCGGATGCAGATGGAAGGTATGTAAGCGGAAGATATTTTGGCTGGGGAATCAGCCATGAAATCGGACACAATATCAATCAGGGCAGCTATGCCATAGCAGAGGTGACGAATAATTATTTTGCACAGCTTACAAAGTCGGAAGACAGCAATAGCACAGTGCGTTTTGACTATGAAAAGGTATATGAAAAAGTAACCTCGGGCACAGTGGGCAGGCCTTCTAATGTGTTTACCCATCTTGCCATGTACTGGCAGCTTCATCTTGCCTATGACAGAGGGTATAATTATAAGACCTATGATAGTTATCAGGAGCAGCAGGCCAACCTGTTCTTTGCGCGGGTGGATTCCTATAGCAGAGATCCTTCCAGAGCAAAGGGATATTTAAGACTTGATGGCGGCGCAGATCAAAATATTATGCGTCTTGCCTGTGCGGCGGCCGAGAAGGATTTAACAGAATTCTTCATACGCTGGGGACTTGTTCCTGATGCAGAAACAATCAGTTATGCAGAGCAGTTTGAAAAGGAGGAAAGAGCTCTTTATTATCTGACAGATGATGCAAGGGTTTATGAAATAGAGCATGGTACAGCCGGTTCTATCAGAGGAAGAGATGTGATAGGCAGCGGCAGTGCCGTAAGCGTAAGCAGCAGGATACCCAATGAAGTGACTATCTCCATTCAAAGCATGGCAAATAAAGATGTGATTCTCGGATATGAAATTGCCCGATATCATTATGAAGATGGCCTGGCAGTAAGAGAAGTTATCGGGTTTACAACAGAATCTTCTTATGTGGATCATGTATCAACAATCAATAACAGAGTAATGACCTATGAGGTTACCGCTGTGGATCAGTTTGGTTACCGTTCTAACAGCAGGGTGCTTGGAGATGTGCGGATATCTCATGACGGAAGTCATGATAAATCCATGTGGACGATAACCACAAATATGGTTTCAATTCATGATGGAGCAGGTGAAGCAGTTGAGGAAGATCCCTGTGCGCCGGAAAACGTTTCAGCGATTTATAATGCTTTTGATAATGATTACAAAAACAACTACGAAGGGCTGACCGCCGGAAGAAATGCAGAAATTTTAATTCAAATGAATCAAGTGCTTGAAGTATGCGGTCTGAAATATACAATTAAGTCAGGTACACCTATTGGAGATTATGAAGTTGAAATCAGCATGGATGGGACTACCTGGACAACGGTAAAAACAGGAAGCTTCGAAAATAAGACAGGAAGCCAGACGATCTATTTTGAAAATGCAGATAAAGATCCCTGGGTAGCTACTTATGATGCTGCTTATGTAAGATTAAGGGCAGTGGGGCAGTCAAAGATGTGCGTTTCGGAAATTGATCTGTTAGGGCCTTCAGGAGACAGTATTTCCTTTGGGGTAAAGGAAGACAGTACCCAGGGGGCAGTGGGAATTTTAAGTGCCGATTATACATATGAGACGGGAAAGAAGATTCCCAAAGGTTCCCTGATCTTTACCGGGAGTTATAAGGGAAATCCAGCCTATAATGTTGTAGTTCTTTATGATAAAGATGGAAATATCGTAGGCGGCGTGGATGAGGATAATGTTTTAAAGTCTGAACAGATTATTTTAGCCCATGTGCCTGAAAATGGATTGCTGGGTGAGGTAAGTGATGGAATCTGGATTTATTGGATCGAACCGGACGCAATTCCCAATGACTTGAAAGGACAGACAGTGCGTGCACAGTTGTATCGTGTAGATCATGCATTGACTAACGAAGGGCAAAGAATCGTGAGCGATACGCTTCCTCTTAAAATACCAGATGTATTAGAACAAATTACCCTAAAAAGCAGTATAGATACGGAAGATAATACAAGCATACAATGGCAGGTGATAGGAAGTGAAACAGGTTCAGAGTAAATTATATTTGGGATTGGCCATACTTGGATTACTCGTCCCGCTGCAGGTAAATGCAGCGGGGCAGGATTCGGTGGAATTAAGCCAGGATGGAACTAAAGTAGCTGTATCATTGGAAATGAGTAATGCGGCGCAGGAAAAGATCACAACAGTAGCAGTATCTTTGGAGGTAAAAACTGACGGTCAGGAAAAGGTGACGGTGGACTTTCAGTTTTCCCCGCAGTTGAGCGGAACAGAGCATGGTTACGTTTATAATGAAGATACTGGCAGGCTGGATATTTATGTAGCTTCTGCAACAACCCTGTTTTCTGAGGAAAAACTCAATTTGGGAAATGTGCAGGTTCAGCCAGTAGATGCAGCTAAAACGGTGTCAGCAAATATAAGCTATTGCCAGAATTCCTTCCAGACAGCCAATAGTTCCTATGGAGATAAAACACCAATGGTAGAAGGTGAGACTGCATCTGTAGATATAAAGGTTGGCAATGGCGTAAATGATTCCACATCCTCCGGCGGAAATACAACCGGATCAGGAAATAATAATGGGGAAGCTGCAGGCAAGGGTTCAGAAAGCAGCGCAGGAGGCGCATCTCAGAGCGGCAGTTTGGCAAATGATAACCGCAATCAGGGATTATATGATGAGACCACCAGATTTGTAAATGATCCGGCCAATGCTCAGCTCCTTGCAACTTCTATTATTAAAGGGACAAATTCGGGGACAGGATTTACTGATATGAGCGCCGCAGCAGGGCTTATTGGGGCAGGAAACCGTGGAACAGGCGGCATAGGCATTAAGCCGGGCAGCGGAATAAGTCAGGCAAAGGAGACAGGAAAGGTATCGGTGGTTTCTCCGGAAAATGGTCCAGCCAGTATTTTGGTTTCAGGAGAAAATAGTGGGAACAGTGGAGAAGGTTTATTCGCGGGAATAACCGAAGATAGTTCTAAGCAGGATGGAAAAGACGGATATGCGGAAATCATGCTGGATCAGAAAAATGGTGGTGCAGTGGATAGTCGGAAAAATGTGAAAAGGAATATAATTATTGCAGCAGGAATTACTTTAGCCGGAATACTGCTTACAGGAGTAATTTTTGCTTTCGTCAGAATCTTAAGAATGCCGGCAGCAGGAAACAAAAAGAAGCGAAAGAAAAAGAGACGAAAGAAAAGGAGACATAATGTAAATAGAAAGCCGGAAAGAAGGAGAAAAAGGTAATGGTTTCATTTGAGAATGATTATACAACAGGGGCCCATCCGCAGGTGCTAAAGCGCCTTTTAGAAACAAATTTGGAGGCAGTGTCAGGCTATGGCAGCGACGCTTATTGCAGCAGTGCACGGGAAAAGATCAGAAAAGCGTGTGCTTGTCCGGAGGCAGATGTCTATTTTTTGGTTGGCGGTACACAAACCAATGCTGTTGTCATTTCTACAATGCTTAAAAATTACGAAGGGGTAATAACTGCTGCTACAGGTCATATAAATGTTCATGAGGCAGGAGCGATTGAATATACAGGTCATAAAGTGCTTGAAATTCCACATCACAATGGGAAAATAAATCCGCAGGAGTTAAGAGATTACCTGCAGGTCTTTTATGGAGATGAAACTCATGAGCATATGGTTTTTCCGGGTATGGTATATCTTTCTCATCCTACAGAGTATGGAACATTGTATACAAAATCGGAATTGGAAAGCATTTCTGCTATTTGTAAGGCCTATCATATCCAATTGTATATAGATGGCGCGAGGCTGGGATATGGCCTGGCAAGCCTTGATACAGATGTGACGCTGGAAGCCATTGCGGAAATTTGTGATGTGTTTTATATTGGAGGTACAAAGGTTGGCGCTTTATGTGGAGAGGCAGTAGTATTTACAAAGAAAAACACACCGCCTCATTTTATCACAATGGTAAAACAGCATGGCGCACTTTTGGCGAAAGGAAGACTCCTTGGTATACAGTTTGACGCTTTATTTACAGAGAATCTGTATTGGAAAATCGGCCGCCATGCAATTGAAATGGCAGAACAGTTGAAAGGAGTCTTAAAAGAAAAAGGGTATTTCATGCCCTGGGATTCTCCTACCAATCAGCAGTTTATTGTTTTGGAAAATGAACGGATGGAGAAGTTAAAAAGTCAGGTAAAATTCAGTTTTGTGGGAAAATATGATAAAACCCACACGATTGCCCGATTTGTAACAAGCTGGTCCACTACACAAGAGGATATAGAGCATTTAAAGAAGATTCTTTAGAATAAGGAGTGTTTATGATTAGAGAAAATGAATTTCCAATCTTAGAGTATAGTACAGAATATGATGCAGTGATAAATCCGGCAAAAAAAGATGAGGCCTTTCCACGTCTTTGCATTATGACTTTTTTCAGAGATGTATTTGAATCATTTATCAGTAAATATCCTGGTGAGATCATTGGTACTTATGCCTCTGAAATGAGGGAATTCCATGCTTATAGGGTGAAGTATAAAGGAATTGATATTTGCATTATTCAAGCAGCAGTTGGCGCTGGTTCGATTTCAATAATGACGGACTGGCTGTATGGAAAAGGAGTTGAGGTATTATTATGCTGTGGATGCTGTGGTGTGCTTGCAGATATTCCTGAGGGAGATGTTATTATTCCTGTCCGGGCGCTAAGAGATGAGGGGGCATCCTATAAATATTTACCTCCAAGCAGATACATTGAATTAAATAAAAAGCCAGTGCAGATTTTTAAACAGGTGCTGGAAGAATATAAGATACCTTATATAGAATGTACAACATGGTCAACAGATGGATTTTACAGGGAAACTAGAGAAATGGTAGAACATAGAATCAGTCAGGGATGTCAGGCAGTTGAAATGGAGTGTTCCGCTATGGCAGCAATTGCCCAATTTCGTAATAAGCTTTTTGGACAGTTGTTGTATAGTGGAGATATTTTGGTGGGAACAGAAACTTATAATGACAGGAATTGGTATGCAAATTTGTCAGCACGGGAAAAAATCTTTCAGATAACGTTAGAGTCCCTGATTAGATTTAGGATGGTATAAGGTATTTATAAAAATCCTTTCTTCAGAAATAAAATGCGTTTTTTGATATTACGAACTGCTATTTTGGTTTTTAAAGCAGAGTCATATCCATGAATGGTTCCTTTTGTTTCATTTATTTCAACATTTGCCCCTGCTTCCTGCAATCTCTTTCCATATAGAATACCTTCATCACGTAAGCAATCGTATTCCGTAGTTTCGATGTAGGTATCTGGAATTATTTGAGGCAGATGATTATGTATTGGAGAGGCAGCATATATATCTTTATTTTTCAAATTCCTGCAATAATATGTCCACATACGTTTATTATTTTTTGAATTCCATAGCGGAGTATCTGAAAACTGTTTCATGGAATCTGTCTGCATGGTTGCATCTGTTAAAGGATATACAAGCATTTGAATACATGGCTGTTTTAAATTTTCATGTTCATAATTATTACAAACAAGTGCAGCAATTGATGCGCCAGCGCTATCCCCGGCTACGCCAATTTTGTCACTATCAATTCCCAGTGCTTCTGCATTTTCCATAATGTATTTATATAGTGCCAAAACATCATTGTATGCAGCCGGATATGGATATTTAGGTGTCAAATGATAATCTGGAAAATAAACCCTGCATTTGGCTTTCATTGCATAGATACAAGCAAGTTTTTTATGATAGGAAGAAGCTCTATAACTGAATGCTCCACCATGCACATAAATTAAACATGGCAGCTTTTCTATTACATTTGATGGCTCAAATATTTCGAACTTACATTTTAGCCCCTTATATCCTTCAATTGTAATATTTCTATTCATAATTTCTTTAGGTACCATTGTTAAATAAAAGGATACAACCTGAAAGATATTAGCACACTTTATAATCACCTTATTATATGGTATATTTCTTGCTATTTTCTTTAGTTCAGAATTAATTTGATTTTTATATTTCATTGTAAAGATATATTCCTTCTTTTATAATCTCCATGCTTTCAATTTGACGTTAACAATGACACTAAATTTTATTGCTTTTTAAGTTCAGCAATAGCGCAATATGGTACTTTTAGAGTAAATTCTTCATGTGTTTTTGCTGTAACAGATTTTTCCACGTCTGTCAAATGCTGCGGAACTTTCCGCTGAAATCATTCTATATCGAATTTTGCACAAAAGCAAGTTTTTGAAAGTGAGGGATATGAAAAAATACTAAAAAAAGGGACTCCTGCATATTAAGTGTTGCAAGAATCCCTTTTGTTAACATAAGGATGGCCGGCAAAGCCTGGCATCCGTTGTTTTTCTTGATATTTTATTTCCTATAACCGCATTTAGGGCACACACCGTTTTCATCAAGGGCAATTCCGCAAAGCGGGCAACGATCTACGGAGCCTTTCACCTCGTATTCTTCTGTGGCAGCATTGACACCGCTGGTAAAGGTTAGTTTAGCTATATTTAACTTATCCTTTAGAAGTTCATATACAATCTTGATCATGCCTTCCACTGTCATAGTTTCTTTTGTAACAACCAGACGACAGTCGGGGTAAGCTGTAGCCAGCTCGGTCTTGAAAGCCTTGCCCTTCATCTGATTCTGGGGAGCACCATCCTTTATTCCCTGCTTCTCATAAACATCCAGAATTGCAGGAAGGAGAGGATCATCCTCACGTAAAACAAGGGCATGGTCAAAGTTTTT
>DKUR01000093.1:14681-21961 GCA_002490775.1 Lachnospiraceae bacterium UBA7199
ATATATTTACGGTCATTACGCTGCCGTATAAGCGTCATTTTTTCTGACAGTCTGGGCAGATGCCCTGAAATATAATATCATAGTTTAGAAAATTAAAGCCATGCTTATCTTTTACCTTATCTCTTAAATCAGAAATTTCTTCCATATCGACATCAAAGGCCCGGCCGCATTTACAGCAATGTATGTGATAGTGGGTTNNCCGGGATTCACATCATCCTCTACCTCAATTGTTAAAACACCGGTATGGCCGTGCAGATACTGCGCCTCCCCTTTAAAACCATAGAATCTGTGTGCATACTGTAAATCAAATGTTGTAATACTTCTCATCGTCTTCTCCTTATGGATAATTATATATTTACGGTCATTACGCTGCCGTATAAGCGTCATTTTTTCTGACAGTCTGGGCAGATGCCCTGAAACATAATATCATAATTTAGAAAATTAAAACCATGCTTATCCTTTACCTTGTCTCTTAAATCAGAAACTTCTTCCATATCAACATCAAAGACACGACCGCATTTACAGCAATGTATGTGATAGTGGGTTGAGCAAATGTGGTCGAAACGGTCAGGACCATTAGGAATTTCCAGCTTTCTGATTTTTCCTTCTTCAGCAAGACAGTTTAAGTTCCGGTAGACAGTGCCCTTGCTGATATGAGAATGTGTGGCTTGTATAAATTCATACACTTCATCCGCTGTGGCATGATTATGAAGATGGTTCACGGCATCTAGTACCAGTTCTTTCTGAATTGTATTCCTTTGAGTCATGAAAGTCTCCTTATTGATAATTAATCCCAATAAGGATTATATACTATTACAGAACAGATGTCAATTATAACTTTGGAGAAGTTGCTGAAAAGTAAAGGTTTATTAATTAAAAAAAATGACATATGAGGACACAAACTTCTGTTCGGCGGGTTCTTTAGTATGGATAGTTTGTACTCGTAGGCAATTCACGAAAAACCACTTGATTTTTAATAACAGGCATCATTTTTCACAATCGCGCCCATAAAATTTCCACCTCCTTCCCTAGTGAACGATAGCACCTCTGTTTTTGAAAATTAGCAAATAAAAAAGCGAGGTATTATATTTTATTACATAATGAATAAATAAAAAGGGATTGACATGGGTACGAAATCGTACTATACTCATTCTCACAAATGTATGAAATCATACTAGGAGGATGGAGATGGAATTTTATATCAATGCACAGATGCAGCGGTTTAATTTGCTAATGTCAGAAATTGATACTGCTTACCATGATGCGGCGCTTAAACTGGGAATGTCTGACAGTGCATTGCTGGTTCTTTATACACTTTGCTCTTGCGGCGGGGAATGTATGCTTGGCGATATTACATCCGGGGCCAGCAAACAGACGATCAATTCTGCACTGCGAAAACTGGAATCAGAAGGGATTGTTTATCTGGAAGCCTTTGAGGGGAGGAAAAAGAAAGTGTACCTTACTGAAAAAGGCAGGCAGTTTGCTGGGGATACGGTTCTTCAGGTAATCGAGGCAGAAAATGAAATATTTGCGTCATGGTCCGATGAAGAGAAAAGTATCTATATAGATCTGACACAGCGGTATCTGGCAGATTTTAAAGAAAAGGTAAAGGAGTTGCGAACATGAGGACTATTACGATCAGCCGTGAATTTGGCAGTGGGGGCAGGAAACTGGGAAAACGCCTTGCCGAACTTCTTAAGATTGATTATTATGACCGTGAGATCATCACTGCCATTGCAGGGCAGAACGGATTGGATAAGAGCTATGTGGAAATGGCGTTGGAAAAACGGGACTGGCAGGCCATTCCTTTAACATTTGGACGCTCTTTTGCAGGCATAAACGGGATGTAGCAGAGGTAGATATGCGGATACAGCTTTCGGATCACTTTGATTATAAAAGATTATTGAGGTTTACATTTCCATCCATGGTCATGATGGTGTTCACTTCCCTTTACAGTGTTGTGGATGGATTTTTTGTTTCTAATTTTGTGGGGAAGACGCCCTTTGCCGCAGTTAATTTTATTATGCCGGTGCTGATGATTCTGGGCTCTGTGGGTTTTATGTTTGGCTCCGGAGGAAGTGCTCTGGTTTCCAAGACTATGGGTGAGGGAGAACCGGAGAAGGCGAGGAAGCTCTTTTCCCTGTTTATATATAGTACGGCTGTCTGCGGCGTTATCATTGCTGTTATCAGCTTTCTTTTTATTCGTCCTCTTGCGTCATTTATGGGGGCGGAAGGGGAAATGCTGGATAACTGTGTGCTTTATGGCAGGGTATTGCTTTTGGCACTGCCTTTTTTTATGCTCCAGTTCGAGTTCCAGAGTTTTTTTATTACGGCGGAAAGGCCGCAGATGGGACTTATGATCACTGTGATATGCGGGCTTACGAACATGGTGCTGGATGCGCTGTTTATGGCAGTTTTTTCTTGGGGGCTTGTGGGTGCTGCGGCCGCTACGACAGTCAGCCAGATGCTTGGGGGTTTCATTCCAATCCTGTATTTTTGCAGGGCGGATGCTGGTACGCTGCGGCTGACAAAAACGAAAATAGACGGAAAAGCATTGTTAAAAGCCTGTACCAATGGTTCCTCAGAGCTTATGAGCAATATATCCATGTCAATTGTGAGCATCCTGTATAATTTCCAGTTGATGAAATATGCCGGTGAAAACGGGATTGCCGCCTATGGGGTATTGATGTATGTCAATATGATCTTTCTTGCGATTTTTATCGGGTATTCCACAGGCGTTGCGCCGGTAGTCGGCTACCATTATGGGGCAGAGAATCATTCGGAATTAAAGGGGCTGTTAAAAAAGAGTTACGTCATCATCGGTATTTTTGCAGTGGCCATGTTTGGGATGGCTGAGCTTTTGGCAGGAACGCTGGCCGGTATCTTTGTGGGATATGACCAGGAACTTATGGAGATGACGGAGAGGGCATTCATGATCTATTCGGTTTCCTTCCTCTTCTCCGGGATTGCCATTTATGGTTCTTCTTTCTTTACCGCACTGAATGACGGGCTGACTTCCGCCCTGATCTCCTTTTTACGGAGCCTTTTGTTTCAGGTGGCAGCCGTTCTCATCCTGCCGCTTATTTTCGGGATCGACGGGATCTGGTTTTCAGTTGTGGCGGCGGAACTGGTAGCAGCGGTGATGACGATTCTGTTTATCGCCGCAAAGAGAAAAAAATATCATTATTAAAGTGGTTTATGAAAATGGGATTAGAGGCGGCTGGTTCCGATAATTAGTATTATTGTGATTGGGCTGCTTTTGTCAATAATTTTTGATAATGTCACTTTTTAGGTGCGGTATTAACTTTTGAAAGCCGGATAATATTCAATTAATTTCAAAGTATCTTGAATTTTATATGTTTTTGAGATATTATTGACATATGTCGGAAATGGAGGTAGGAGCATGGCAAGGCCAGTCCGGTGTAGGAGAATATGTTTTGAACCTAAATATGACAGTTTTGCTCCTTGTGGTGCGGAAAATATAGAGCAGATTCTGCTGACAGTGGATGAGTTTGAGGCGGTCCGCCTGATTGACTATGAAAAGAGAACCCATGAGCAGTGTGCCAGGCAGATGGGGATTTCCCGCACTACGGTCACGGAAATGTATGAAAAGGCCAGAACGAAGATTGCGGACTGTATCGTTAATGGCAAGATGCTTTGTATTTCCGGTGGGAATTATGCACTCTGTGATGGCTCTGCATGGAGATGCTGCGGTAAAAAATGTGACAGGGAAGAATATGCGGCTAAAATTGTCGGGAAAAGAAAGGAAAACAGGATTATGAAGATTGCAGTTACTTACGAAGATGGAAATGTATTTCAGCATTTTGGGCATACGGAGCAGTTTAAGGTTTATGACATTAAAGATGGGAGAATTGCTGGGGCGCAGGTGATGGGAACGGAAGGAAGCGGCCACGGCGTCATTGCGGGGATACTGTCCGCATGGGAAGTGGATACGCTGATCTGCGGAGGGATTGGCGCAGGTGCGCAGGCTGCACTGGCAGAAGCAGGTATCCGCTTTTATGGCGGGGTGTCCGGCAGTGCGGATGAGGCTGTAGAGGCGCTTCTTGCAGGGAAACTTGCCTTTGATCCGGATGTCCACTGTAATCATCATGGCCATGAGCATCATGGAAACGGCCATTGTGGGGAGAATAAGCATGGCTGTGCAGGGAATGGGGACGGATGTTAACGATCTGCCCAAAAGGTTAAACGAAAAATTTATGGCTATGTAACTGATAAGGATTGAATCCTGCACTGTACAGGACTCAGTCCTTTTTAGTTGGGAAATTGGGGAACGGGGCGAAAACTAATCATGCATAAATGATAAAAGGAAACTGACAAAAACAGGCTGGTTGCGGAGTGGCGACGATTTAAGTTATACTATAGACATAAAAACTGCTGATACATGTTGAAAAGACATTACAAGGGTAGGTAAATTATGGAAAATTTGGAGGATGAAAATGAGAAAAGACCGCAAAAGAATTGGATTTGTCATTGTATTGCTATGTTATAGCCTGCTAGTTGCGGGAATGTTTTACTTTTTGGGGTACAAGGCTGCTTATAGCCGCATGGAAAGTTCTACATCTGCATTTGACACGCAGACATTCTATGCCACTATTTCTGACATTCAAAATAATACATTCACTGTAACAGGCATGGAAGTAAATGATATCAACTTTAGAGGAAGATTTTGCTTTTCTGTCGCAGAAGAAACTAAAATCACATGGCGGTATATTGATATTTCAGTGGAAGATCTGGATATTGGCGATAATATTGCCATTACTTTTACAGGAGAAATCCTTGAAACAGATCCCGGACAAATACAACAAGTCAAAATGATTCAATTATTGGGGGATGAAAAATAAATTATTTTATAGGGTGTATCTGGTACAGTCCAACTTGTGACAGTGCAGATTTTGATGACAGCATATTTAATGAGTATGAAAGAGCGAATCTTGAAATACTGGCTAATTTGGATGTCTATTAAAATTGGCGAAGTAAGATAGTAAAATGTAGATAGCAATGAAAAATGGAAATGTCAAGATACAAGCCCTGTTCGGCGTATTGAACTGTGTTTTTTAACTGCCAGGCATGCCATAGACAGTAAGCAGCGCAGTGCGGGGCTTGGTGAAAAAATGTGATTACGGAGGAAAACGGAAAAATGTATGAATTAGTGCAGGTTAGTGAGAAATGTTATTACATAAATTGCCCGGCAAAGATTGGAGTTTATGTGGCGGATAAGGATAATGTCTATTTGATTGACAGCGGGAATGATAAGGATGCAGGGAGAAAGGTTAGACAGATTTTGGATAAAAATGGCTGGAGCTTGACAGCCATACTAAATACTCATTCCAACGCAGATCATATTGGTGGAAACAAATACCTGCAGGGACAGACAGGATGTAAGATTTATTCCAGCGGCATAGAAGCGGCATTTATAAAGCATCCGGTATTAGAGCCATCTTTTCTATATGGCGGTTATCCCTGTAAGGATTTGCAGCATAAGTTTCTGATGGCTCAGGAAAGTGATGTGACAGATTTTTCAGACGAAAGTTTTCCGAAAGAACTTGAGATAATTCCCCTGCCGGGGCATTTCTTTAACATGGTAGGATTTCGTATGCCGGACGACGTGGTATTTCTTGCAGACTGTATTAGCAGCAGGGATACGCTGGATAAATATGGCGTTTCTTTCATCTATGATGTTGGAGCCTATCTGGAAACACTGGATATGGTGGAAAAGATGGAAGCCGCCATATTCGTTCCTGCTCATGCGGAAGCCTCTGCTGATGTGAAGGAACTTGTTCGTTACAACAAAGATAAGGTACAGAACATCGCAGAAAGGATTTTATCTATCTGTAAAGAGCCGGTCAGCTTTGAGCGTATTTTGCAGGAAGTGTTTAAAGGATATGGACTTTCCATGAATTTTGAACAGTATGTATTGGTTGGCAGCACAGTGCGCTCTTACCTTTCATGGATGAAGGATACAGGGAAATTGTCAGTTGCATTTCAGGATAGTATGCTGTTGTGGCAGAAGATATAGGGAACTTTATCGGAGAACCGGAAGTGTACGGAAGGAGATACAAATGAGTTATGAGGAACTGAGTTTAAAAGGATTTATATATGAAATGAAAGAAGTGTCAAGTGGTCCTCATCCAAGAAAGTTTTGTTTTGTACTAGGGGCAGGTGCATCGATCTCTTCTGGAATAAAATCTGGGCAGGAACTGGTTACAATATGGGACGCAGAGCTTCAGCTAAGAAATGAAAAAGCGCACATAAAGTGGAAAGAAGATTTAAACATAACGGAAGAGAATAAGTACAGTTTTTACAGCAAGTTTTATGAAAGACGTTTTCAAAGGCAGCCGGTGGATGGATATAATTATTTGGAAAAATTAATGGAACATGCCAGACCAAGCATTGGATATGTCATGCTTTCTCATTTATTGACGAAGACACAACATAATGTTGTGATAACAACTAATTTTGACCATTTGACGGAAGATGCTGTGAATTATTATGAGCAAAAAATTCCTTTAGTTATAGGGCATGAATCTTTAGCTCATTATGTTACCAAACAGATATCAAGACCTACTATAATAAAAATACATAGAGATCTTTTATTTGATCCAAGGAACAGAACAGATGAGCTGGAAATGCTTCATGATAATTGGAAAAAGGCATTAGGAGAGATTTTTTCGGGGTATCATCCGGTTTTTATTGGATATGCAGGTAATGATAACAGCCTTATGGATTTTTTAATTGATAATAGTGAAAAATTTTTAAATAATGAATGGTTATTTCCATACTGGATGATTTATAAAAAGGACAATGTACATGGAAAGGTATTGGAGTTTTTGGAAAAGACGGAGGGATATTTAATCAAGCATAATGGGTTTGACAAAGTGATGTGTTTTATGGGGAAGGCATTTGGTTGCAAACTGCCATCCAAAGAAACTTTTTTGGATGATGCAGAAGAACGTTTTCAGATGTTGTCCAATTCTATGGATAGATTTACTGAGATATCATTAGGGGGAAAAGAGTTTGAACAGGGGAAAAATGTAGAAGATAAAACAGAAAAAGGAGGGATTAGTCAAGTTATTGAGAAGATTACAAATCAGGCGGTTCAGCAACGGTTATATAGAAAGATTATCATATTATGTAATAGTAGTAGATATGAAGAAGCGTGGGAGATAGAAAAGCAGTTGATAAAATTGAATGCAAAAAATTCCCGATATCATGATATTATGGGAGTTACCCTGCGCAAAATGAAGAGATATGAAGAAGCG
>DKUR01000093.1:22283-22451 GCA_002490775.1 Lachnospiraceae bacterium UBA7199
GAGCCTGAAAATGCAAGATATCATCACAACTTGGGAGCTACCCTTTATGAAATGGAGAAATATGAAGAAGCGGAGAAGGAGTCAAGGAAGGCGGTAGAGCTTGAGCCTGAAAATGCAAGCTATCATGACCGCTTGGGAGTTATCCTTTATGCAATGAAGAGATATGAA
>DKUR01000018.1 GCA_002490775.1 Lachnospiraceae bacterium UBA7199
TTAATTACTGACGGTTATACTAGTCAATTTTGGGGTTGTTTTAAAGTGTATATGATGGGATAATCATCTGAAAAAAGGCCTGATGAAGCAGAACCAATTTCTTCCGACAAAATCAAATTAGAATCCTTTCGGATATAATATTCTACCTTAACTGTATCATGCCCGTCCCCTTCAAACCGTCTGGTCAGAATATTTTCTTCTGTCTCATAGGTACCACTGCCCTCATACCCGGCCTGTAAATCCTCCAAAGAAGGCAGCAATGCAGGGCCATAGGCCATCAAATAAGAAACAGTGGACATTCCAAAAACTTCGTCTACAAGCTCCTCCATAGTTTCTCTGTCTGTGCTGCCCATATAGCCTGCCATTTGAAGTCTCTTGGCTAAAAGTTCCTGAAATGCCGCTGCAAATGCCTCATAGGCTGCCTGATTACAGGCGCCATAGCTTTCCGGCAGGATATTACAGTAGAAAGTTCCCTTCGAGTGATCAGTTTGCTCTAAAGTCAAATTAATCTGTACCGTCAGATTCTGCATGTATTCTCCCATTTCTTCCAGAGAAATGGAAACGCCTTCGATCTCCTGCAGCCAGTCAAGCGCTGTAACAGCAGCCTGCTGCGTCATATCCAGATTTGCAGTCCACTCCCCTGAAAGCTCCCTGTCATCTGGTGCAAAAAAATGCAAATATGCCAGCAAAGCGGTGGAAGCGCTTAAAGTTAGAAGCAATAGGGTAAATATAACTTTTTTTATTATTTTTCTCATGGTGGTTCCCCTGCCTTTATTTTCACAGATTGCATCCCCCGCCCGCAGCATGGGTGAATCATTGCTTTTCACTGCTTTTTTACATAGTACAACTTCTTTCCTAATTATACTATAATATTTTTCAAAAATATATGATGATTCAAGCTCAGAATTATACATTTATTATATGGAAAAGATGTAAGATGAACAATGACAAAATACTTTTGAAATAGACAAGGCCTCCCATTTCTGAGAGGCCTCATGGTGTATTCATATTATTTTTTTAGCTTCAGGCCATCTCTGAAAGCTTCACCTACTCTTTCAGTTACTTTATAATAGCCATGTGTATATGGAGCAAAAGCAATAGCATTTACCAGAGACATATCAACCCTGTCACCATCCATAACACTTTCATCTGCTGTGACATTGACTACTTTACCGATAACACCACATCCATATTCATTGTCCTGGTATTCGATGAATTCACACTCTAAGCAAAGTGGAAATTCATTAATGACTGGTGCATCCACGATTTCAGATTTGAAAGCGTAAAATAATAAAGAATTATTTAGAAAAGGCAAATTTTGAAGACACTGGATTCAGCTACACATTGTCGCTTATATCCGGCAGGCATAAGATGGTCATCCTTTACTGCCTGATGGAATTTAAAGTTGTAAGATTTAACGAATTAAAACGATATCTGAAAAATATATCAGACAAAACACTCAGCAGCAATTTAAAAGAGTTGGAAGCAGACCGGCTCATTATTCGAAAAGAATATCCTCAAATACCGCCAAAAGTTGAATACAGCTTAAGCAGCAAGGGGCAGTCTTTGACGGGTGTCTTAGACCAGCTATGTATCTGGGGTGAGAACAACAGAGAGTAGTATATCAGTATTTTAAATGAGCTTGATGTTCCATCCGTATTACTATTTCAAAAAATTATGAAAAAGAGCTTCATAACCGCTTGGCATTTTATCCAAGCACATATCTTCCAAGGGCACGACATTTATAAAAGAGTTTTCAGCTCTTTGTAATCTGTCATTAACCTCTTATTTTTTTACGAGGGAGAAATCAAAAAATGCTAAGCCATAGGTTTTAATCTGTGGCTTTAGCGCTATATTTTACAGTTCAACTCTCAAAGTCAGGTAGTATATTCTTTTTTATTATTTTAAACAACACTTAATAGACACTTTATTCAGCATTCATGTGATGAATAAAGTGTCTATTAACTCAAAAACCTACTCTATTCTACCCCGGCAGACTATTTTCGACACAAAGCGCCCCATACCCCACTTTATCATTGGGATATACCCTCTCCCCTCTCAGTGGTCTTGCTCCTCTCCTCAAGTACGCCTTCACCTTCTCCCCATACAAAAACGGATCGTTCCCCCGCACAATTCCCCACTCCATCATAAGCGCTGCGCTTCCTGTCACAAAGGGCGTGGCAAAGGACGTTCCGGAAACCTGCACAAAAGCATTATTGGGACCGATAGTATTAATGTTAGTTCCCGGAGCCGCAATATCCGGTTTAACATTTCCCTGAGATATCCTTCCGCCCGAAATGCTCATAAGCGGATATCCTCTTCCTGAAAAATCTGCGTAGGATTCGTAGGCAGGATTGTATGCCCCTACCGTTATTACCTTTGATGCAGTGGAAGGAATTGTCAATGTTTTTTCAGGTGTTGGAGTAAAAAATCGGGTGCCTGCATTTAATACTACATTGCTAGGCAGGTAAAAATCATAATTTCCTGTCACTGTTTTGACAGGGTATATGTTAATGGTCCATATTCCCTGATTCACATATCTGCTTATTGGAAGAAAATCAAAATATACCTCCTGATTTACAGAATAGGGGGACGGTTCTCCTACATAGATCAAAATCTGAGTATCTTCCAAAACAACACTTCTCCCACCCGGCATCTGCATATTAATTTCTGTTTGCTTTCCCCCAGGAGAAATAAGCTCAAGCCCAAGGATATCAACATATTCTTTCCACAACTGAATATTAACTGTAGTCTGATAACTTCCTATGCTAAGCTCTATCTGCCTTCTATCGGAAGGATTCTGACTCATTCCAAAACTGCCGGAAACATGCCCCCCTGCTGCTCCTTCATTTCCACTTCCCACACAGACGACGCATCGTCCGATTTCGGCCGCATTATCAATAAACCTCTCCACAAGAGAGGTTCCATCATGAGAACCATAGGTGTTCCCAAAGCTTAAATTAATAGCCAATGGCTTCCCCAATTCCACTGCCTTTTTTACTACATATGTCATGGCCCTCATAAGCTCTGTTGTCTTAGGAAAGGAATCCTGCCTGGGCGTTCCCATTTTTACAATCAGTAATTCACTTTCCGGTGCCACTCCCTGATACTGCCCCTCCAAAAGTCTTCCCCCTGCTGCCGCTATTGCTGCTACTGCTGTTCCATGACCTGAAATATCTGTGCTTGGCACGATGCTCTTAGATGATCTGCTCTTTAAAGCTGCATCAATACGGTATTTTGAAAACTCCACACCCGTTTTAAATCCCTCCGGTGGGAAAGCTTTTCCTGCAAATTCCTCACTTCCTTCCGGCAATTGGCTGTTAACCTGCTGCGCATCCAACGTCTGATCCCACAAAAATAAGATTCTGGAATTGCCCTGCTCATCCCGAAATTCAGGACTCTCAAAATCAATCCCCGAATCTATCACTGCAATTAATACACCCTTTCCAGTTAAATAAGGCGCTCGTACAGTAACCGGAAAGATGCAGGAAGCCTGCTTCCCCTGCAATGTAGAAAAATAAAGTCGTTTTGGCTTTTCCACATACTCTATTTCATCTAACTGTGTAAAGGTATCGATCAGCCCTTCAGGTATAGTAACAATCGCATATCCTGCAATTAGTTCTTCCACCTCAATAACATTACTTTGAAGTCTGTCAATATCACCATTATATTTTACGATCAGCTCCCACCTGCCAGTATCTTCTGAAAATCCTACCCCCAATTGGCCAGACCGTATGCGCTCCGATTCATCTATCTCAAGTGCAAGATTAAGTAAGGTTTCTAATTTTTGATTTGCCATAAAATTTTCTGGCTCCTCAGGTAATTTCTATTATTTTTATTTTATGTAAATTATTTTGCTTACGTGTCAAAAATGCTTTCATCCCACCCTCTGTAACGTTCTGCTGCCTGCGCCTGAAACTGGCAGATTTTCCTAAGTTTTTTCTCCAACTTTTCCATTTCATTTGCAGAAAGCTTAATTCTGTGATACATGGCCGAATATCCTTTCATATAAAAAGGAAGCGCGTTAGCTGTTTCCCGTACTTCATTAATCAGTTGATCCATACCGTCAGCCGCTTCCAAAAGCTGGGCAGTCTGCTTTAACAGTTGCTGGTCATTCACCTGCAATATAATATGATTTTGAGGACGCACATCCAGAAAATCCCTATGAAAAACCGACCAAAGCAGTTTTCTTCCCTCTTCCTCACTAAAAAAGCTTCCCGCAATCAGTGGAATCCCTTGAATGGCAAAATCTTTTAAATCTGACAAATGAAGCTTTTCACCATTAATGCCATTTTTTTGTCCGCTTCCTGCCTCCATAAGATGCATGATCACAGCCGCACATCCGTCTCTTTGGTTTACCGGAAGCCCCATCACTCCTGTAGATATTACCGCAGCAAAATCCGCCAAATCTCCTCTATGCCCCACATCACTGTTTTTTCTTCCATGAAAAACGGTAACATATTTTCCTTCACCTTCCTCATACAAAAGAGAGGCAAACATATACTTTATGTCATGATATCCTGCAAAATTAGTCTTTTCCACAGGGGTTTTCACATACCGGATATGATCCTTTGGAATAATGGAATTTCCAAGAACGCTGACATAATCATTTTCCCCATGAATCCCATATATTTTTTGTGTTCTTTCTTCATAACCTTCCTGTCCATACCGGCTTTTCCAAGTATCAACCGCCTGTTGGGAAAACCCCTGTCCATCTACTGAGTAGCAGGCATCAATGATTCCTTCATATTTTGTTTCCATTAAGACAAACTGTGCCTTATTTCCACCTTTAGAATGTCCGGTAATGACCACCCGCACATCATCGCTTAATTCCATAGTTTCTACCACTTGTTCAAAATAGGAAAGCGCTCTTTTCTGCTGAATGGTTGCTGCACTGGTCATTCCAATTCCGTTGTCGGGCCATTCACCGTCTCCTGTCCCCCGATAGACCACATAGACACAGTTTTGTTCCACGTCTTGAAAAGTGCAGCTCCAGGTGCCCGAATCATATCCCATATGCGGGCTTTGACATCCAATTGTCATATTTCCTATCTGCTCATTTTCTACTGCTTCCTTTAATACTGTATATTCCCCATAATGAATTCCTCCTCCCCCATAATCAGGATGAAGCGCCAGATCATCTATGATCTCTTTTAAAGAAGTTCCCTCCATTGCCTCCTTATAATCCAGATACATAAAAGTATCCAGAATCATACTAATCTCTGCTTCAGAATACTTGTCCGTAATCTTCTATCACTCCTTCCATTTCAAGCAGGCTTGCGCATTCTTTCCTTTTATAGAAAAAATTACTTCTGCCCTATACTGGTATCCTGCATAAGCAGCTCTTATAAAATTTTCTCTGGTTATTTTGTGGTAGTAATTCTCATTCAGGGACCAGCTTACCACACCCCCTGCCAGATACTCTTTTTCCTTCAACAGCATGCAAAACTTCTCCATTTGATCATTTTTCTTAAAAGAATCATCTTTTATGTAAAGATAGATTCTTATCATCGACCATGAATGTTTCAAAAAATTTTCCAACTCCATATCTGCAGAGAACTCTGCTGGAAATACTATTTCCGGTATTTTATAAAATACCTTACACGCTCCAAAAACTGGCTCTGCAAGTTCTTTCATCCGCTGCTCTATCTGCCCTCTTAAAAGATATGCCAAATAATTATCCTGATGAAGATATTTGCCGTCTTTCCCTGCTTTTCTGACTAAAATCCCATCTGCTTTAAATTTATCACCTTTTATCCTAAGCATAGAATAATCCTTGCCAAACTGTCCCCCATAAGTTTCTAACTCGGTAAAGCTTTCTTTGTATTTTTGCTTCATATATTCCAGCATTTTATTTTCATTCTCTCCTTTTAAGTAAAGGCACAGGCTGCCAAGCACTATGCATATACATCCTAACCACATGGCAGCCTTTTTGAAACTAAACAACAATATTTGCATTTAATCCTGCTCCCTGCTGGGTGCTCCCTTCCTCAGCCTTCTGATAGGAAGCTGCCATCTCCTGCAAGTCATTTACATGCTCCTGCACCATCCGGTATAGTCTGTCCATATCATTTTGCAGGGAATGAAACTTATTTCCGTAAGCAGAAGCTGCTTCTCCCACCCAGATTCCTTTCATACTTTGTACCTGCTCCATCATCTCTCCAGTCAGATTTTTAATCTGCGTGCCTACGCCTGAAAATTCTCCTGATGTCTGTATCAGCTTTTCCGGTGTTACCTTTAAAATACCTTCCATAAATATGTTCCCTCCTTTATCTTTTAATATTTTCTTGCTGCTGCAATTTCTCTGTTTCTGTTTTCAGCCTGCTCATACCTGTTTGCAATCTCCAAAAGCGCCTCAATATATCTTTCGATCAGTTGGATAAAGGCATCCATTTGCTGCCGGTCACGCAAAAATGCCTGATGAAAGGCATCCTTTGCTTGTCCTTCCCACATACTGCAAAGAGACGTTTCCTGTTCTCCCAACTGTGACGCGCGGGCTTTAAACTGACTGTTCAGATCTGACAATCTCCCTGCTTTGCTTTTTAATTCTGATGATGTTACCTGAAAATACGCCATATTTACCTCTTTTCTGCGCTTACTGCTGCGCCCTTTTGTGTGCTGAATCCTATGAATAGTTTCTTGTAAATGCAAGACGGACATTGATGATTTCCCGCTGATACATTTTTTCTGCCTGGTTTTCCATTTCTTCCGCCAAAGCATTTAAATGTTCTGCCTCTTCCAACAGCATAGACACGATTTTCACCTCCTTTCCTGTTAGAATATCTGCACATTCACTGTTCCATCCTGCCTGAATACTGCTAATAATCTGCATCATTTCCTCTCCGGCCAGGCTGCTAAATTTTCTTTTCACTTCCTTCATGCGGGATACCAGACTCATAATTTCTTTAAAATGAAGTTCAATTGTTTGTGATGACATTTTCATTTTCTCCTTCCGCTTGATCATAGATCTGATTGATCTGGGTAAGTTTTTGCAAATGTGACTTTAATTGTTCCAGACAAAATGCAGACTGCTCCTGTATCCTGCTTTGCCTGCTCTTGATAGCTTCTACTGGTTTTCCCATAAAAAGCTGATCCAGCCTGCCCATCAATTCATTCATTTCCATAAAGCCGGTCTCTATCTGACAAAATAAATCAATCCACTCCTCCTGCACTTTCTTTAATTCACTGGTAGTTACCCTTATTTTTTCTGCCATGCGTTTCAATTTTCTCCCTTATAGTCCTTTTGCCTCAACAGTCAATTTTTTCTCCAAATCTGCCAGTTCTTTCCCTGCCCTTCCCACATCTGCAGCAGATTTATTTATCTCTGCAAGCTGCGCCCTCACCTCCTTTATCCGGTCAATATATTCTTTTCTCCACACTTCTTCAGCACTGCTTTCCCAGATTGTATTTAAAGTATCCACTTCCGTTTTCATTACATCCAGTAAGTCCCAAGCTTTTGTAATTTTCTGCTCCATTTCATCCAGCCACTGATTTATGGCCGCTGCCTTAAGCTGTATATTCCACATTTTACTTACGCCTTTCCTGTATAAATTTTCCCAGTTATTAAAATAGAATCAGCCGGTCGCCAGCTCTTACCCCCTGCTGTCTTAGACTTTGATTTCGCTCAAGAATCTTTTCCTGACCTAAAATATAAAGACACATATCTTTACTATTTTTACAGGTTAAATGCTCCTCATGTGCTGCCAACTGGGAGATATCCTCAATCACCTTCCCGGCTTCCATCTCCTCATTAAGTTCAAAATCAAACACTTTATCCAGCATAGGAATCTGTACATCCACCAATATCACATCCGTCCTCCTTTTCCCCTGCATCCATTCAAAATACAGCTTACCTGACTTTAACATTTGCCATAAAGATCAAATGCCGGAAGTAAAAGCTTCCTTGTTCTGCTGCCTGGTCCTTCCTTGAAATAACCAATTCCAGGCGGCTGGTTCTTATTTTGAAGAGCATATCCCAAATCATCAAAATCAAATATTCTCTGTAATGTCACATTACCTCCTAAGCATATGCCCCACTGCTCCTTGGCCGCTTCTCTGAAAAAAGTGGTTCCCGCCGCTTCCATATCCCGTACAGGATTATAAATTCCCGCTAAAAACCAGCCTTTCTTTTCTCCTTTGGCAATTTGTTCCCAAAAAGCAATTTTCTCCTCCCTCTTTTCCCCAAAGCTGTAAATAAAGCGACACAGGCTCCCTAAGTCATTTACAAATATTCCTGTTTTTTCTTCTGTCTCCTCTATCCTGCCCTCCTGAACTCCTTCTTTTTCATGCGCCAAAACAGTTTCCATCCAGTCAATTAACTCTTTCCCATTACTTATGTAAATCATTTCCTTTCTTCCCGCCAGATGCCCTAATCCTCTCTTTTCATCTATAATAACTGTCCGTCCTCCAAGCTTTAAAAATGCTGCTATCATACAATTCAATAAAGTGCTCCGGCCGGTTTTCTCTTTTCCTACAATGAAAAATACATATCCCTCATTAAGGGAAACAGAAAAGACATCTCCTGTTTCAAAACAATAACCAATGGGGATTTCATCTTCTTTTTCTTTACAATCCTTTAAGAGTGTGGAAATCACCGGTTTTTCAGGCAGCAGTGGAAATTTGTCCGGCAATGGAATTTCCCTTGCTTTCAAATCATTTAATTTTCTTTTTCCGGCCCTGTCAATCAAGTGGATGCGCTCATAATCTTCTTTTTCTCCAAATACAACCGCCCCCTGAAATTCAAGCACATTTCCCTGGATTTTACACAATCCTCTACCCTTTGTATTTTCTTTGGGCAAAACAGAAAGATAATATTGTCTTAAAATATCTCCATATTGAAAACGATCGCCCATTTCTAATGCAATTGTCATTTTGATTTTTCCAAAAATCCTGCTGCCTGTTTCCCCCACTGCCGCCATCGTTAAAATCACAAATATCCCAAGGCCGATTCCCTCTGAAACAAGCTTTAAAATAAATTCCTCCTGCTTTTCATTTAATTCCTTTCCAAAGCTCCCATAATTATCAATCACCAGAAAAATATAAGGCAAAGGCTCTTTACTGCTTTTATTAAATTGCTGGCATCCAATACCAGATAATTGCCTTCTGCGAAAGTCAATGATCCGTTCCAGATGGTGAAAAAAAATCTCTTTATTTTCCAGATTCTTAAGAATCCCCAGGCATTCCGGCATATGATAAAAACATGCAAAGCTTTCCTGCCACATAGATACAATCAGAACCTGTACCTGATCAGGCGGATATTCCCAGCAAAGCTGCCAGAGGATAGACTGTAAAAGGGTGGTCTTACCTGTTCCCGGCCCGCCGCAGATGGCCAGATGTCCCTGAACCAGCGGCTGGTAATCAAATATCATCTGCTGTTGTCTTTCCGGATCATCGCATAAGCCAATCCTTAAGCAGATTCCTTCCTTTTTCTCCGGCATTTTTAAATCCTCCAGCAAGATTTTCTCAGGAAGCTCCGGCATCCACAACTTAGAAGCCCTTTTACAATGAAAGTTCTTTGCAGTCTGTAACACATAATCGGTTAATACCTGTATTTGATTTCGTTCCTCCAGCGGATGAAGTTTCTCTTTTTTCTCCAACCGTTTTCCCGTACCCGATAAAAGCACTGCTCCTATCTCCTGCTTTTCATTTTCTCTATAAATACCACCGCAATAGCCGGTCTGAAACAGCTCATAATATTCCTGATTTCCTATTTGAATATAACATTGTCCTGGTGCTGTCAGCATAGCTGCATCTCCGTTTTTCAGCATATCCATACTGTCCTGTTTATCTTGAACCTTAAGGCATAAACGGAATCTTGCATTACTCCAGATCTTATCATCCACCGTTCCTGCTGGCTTTTGTGTGGCAAGAATCAAATGTACCCCCAAGCTTCTTCCTACCTGTGCCAGTGAAATAATCTCCTGCATAAATTCCGGTTCTTCCTTCTTAAGCTCTGCAAATTCATCTACCACCAGAATTAGGTGAGGCATAGGCTCTTCCACCCGGCCTTCCCGATAAAGTCTGGTATATCCATCAATATGGTTAACCTGAAATTCACTAAATCTTTTTTGTCTTCGTTTGTTTTCGCTTGCAATAGCCGACATGGCTCTTTTGATCTGCTTTCCTGATAAATTAGATATCACCCCCGCACAATGGGGAAGATCCTTTATGATAGTTCCGGTACCGCCGCCCTTATAGTCGATCAAGAAGAAATTTACATCTTCGGGGCTGTAGGATACCGCCATAGATAATAAATAAGTTTGTAAAAGTTCACTTTTCCCGGAACCGGTAGTTCCTGCTATCAGCCCATGAGGACCATGAAATTTTTCATGGACATCCAGACTAATCAAATTTCCTCCCGCCCGGCACCCAATGGGAGCTTTCAGCCGCTCCTCCGGTCTGGCCTTTTTCCATCTGTATCCGCTGTCAAGCTCTTCTACCCTGCTGCATCCGTACATTTCCAAAAAACTTACCTTTTCTGGCAGGGTGCCTCCGTCCTCCACTTCCCTTACCCGCAGTCCGGTAATCCTTCTGACATATTTTCGGGCATCCATAACGCTGCAGGTATCCAAAAGAAACCTTTGTTTGGATAAATGCTCATAATTTAAATTGACCATCTCTCCCCACTGTTCTTTTTTTGTCAAAATAAAGCGGCAGCTTTTGGGAAGCATTTCCCTTGAAGTATCTACAAAAACCGCGCTAACCGGATAAATTCCACTGGATTCCGTGATGCACTGATAAAGCACCTCTCCCATAATCAAATCTTTATCCAGCACTATGATCACATACCAGGGAATACTCACTTCTTCTCTCCCCTGTCCAATCCTTTTAACCAGCTCTTTGGTAAGCTCAGGCAGAATTTCCCCTGCCTCTTTTTCATTGCCTGCACAAAATCTGGTTTTTCGGTCCTGTGCCCAGCAATGGGGAATCCATTTCAGACACCCTGCTATATCCCGGTCCATTCCCCGCCTGTCCTGATAAAAGCAGGCTATTTTAACCTCCGTATAGCAATGACAGGCAGCAAGCTGCAATAGCATTGGAAGCAGCAGTTCCTTTTGTCCAGTCTTTTCGTCAGCCACAAGACCAATCTGTCTGTTTTCAAACAAGTCAATTCCTACGGGCACCTGCGGCAGCACTGCAAATCCTTTTGCCATCTCTCTTGCTTTTTCCGAAAGCTTTCCCTGCAGAATTCCTTTTACTCCCCCTTCAAGTTTTATCTGCATCTGAAAGGCTGTTTCCCCTGTACCAAGCCTGAAAAACAAAAAATCCTTTTGCCGGTAATAGCGGTTCCACAAGACAACCGCCCTGTCCTTTTCCATAGAAACCAGTTCCTGCACCCCAGGATACCGCATCTGCAAAATCCTCCTGTTTTCCCTTTGGCAGTCTGATAAATATTTTTCCATTCCAGCTAAATATTCCAGATACTGCTGCTCTTTTTCTTTACTTTCCCGCTTTTTACTGTATCTTCCATATCCATGATTTACCAATACCCAAAAAGCACTGATCAGCGCCGCAGCACCGCTCATTACAACAGACATGGCATAAAATCCACTCCCCGCCTCTCCCATGTACCGGCTGCTAAGCTGTGCCATAAGAAGCATAGGCAGTACCATAGTAAGTGCAGGCCCAAGACTGAAAAATAATGGCTGCCGCGGCATCGAAGCAGGCTTGTCCGGCATGATCAATTCTATTTCCCCATCACAAAGCGCTTCCTCCTGTCCGCAGTTTCGATCAATAAAATAATTTTCCTTTATTATGCTCTCAAAATTTCTGCTCTTTACCGGAAGCAGGCTGCATCGGGCGATACGGACTATTCCGCAAAAAATACTGCAAACGATCAACTCCTTAAGGATAAACAAATGTAGTCCATAAATATCCACCCTGTCTCCTATACAAAGCTTCTTTTCTCCCTTAACAGCTTTTTCATTTACATAAACACCTTCTTGTGCAGTATTTAAAAACAATTTTCCCTGCTCTTTGCAGATAATCTGTGCATGGGACACCTTTATTAAGGAGGAAAATTCATAAAATACTGGGTTTATGTACGCATTTCCAATTTGAATGCATTCCCCCGCCTTCATAAGTATCCTTTCCGCCGGCTTAAGAACTTCTATTTTTTCAGAAAGTAAAAGCAAAAGCTTTTCTTTCCCTCTGGTAAAATAGGATACAGGAGTCTGTCCGCTCAATGCTTTGCCACCAATCTGCCAACGATCCCCACAGGCGGTAAGGATAAGTTCTTCATCTGCTGCAAGACATGTATCTGCCCTGTCTAAAAAAAGTGTATAGCTGCCTTCTGACAGGTCCGGCAGCCTTTTTTTCAAACAGGTATTACATCCTAAAATCAATAAATGCCTGACTCCGGTATCAACATGTTCTTTATCCAAAAACACAAAAACTACCTCCCATATCATAAATTACTTTTGAAAAAAATGGAAAACATAGAAATTAAAAACAACGGATGCCAAGCTTTGCCAGCCATCCTTATGTTAATAAAAAGAATTAAGAATGTCGTTAGATAACTTCTCTGATATTACTTCATGATAATTGTTTATTTCAACAATCATGCAAAATGATTGTGAAATAAACATATCAGATATATGATATTGTGTCAATCAGTTTATAAAAATTTTATATATTGTCAGCCCAAAGCCACGTCTAATATCATCATGATCAAAAATCCTGCCATTACTCCAATTGTTCCAAGATTTGAGTGCTCTCCCTGATTCGCTTCGGGAATCAATTCTTCCACCACCACATAAATCATTGCTCCTGCTGCAAAGGCCAAAAACCAAGGCATATAAGGAGTGATCTGCGCTGCAATCAGTGTAATGCCAATTCCAAATATCAGTTCCACCAATCCTGACAAAGCACCCAGCATAAACGCCCTTCCTCTGCTCATCCCTTCTTGTCTAAGAGGCAGGGAAATGGCAGCGCCTTCTGGAAAATTCTGTATTCCAATTCCCAGTGCCAATGCAAACGCCGATGCATATAGTGCAGAGTCCTCAGGATGCTGGGCTGCCATTGCAAAAGCCAGCCCCACAGCCATTCCCTCCGGAATGTTATGTAGTGTTACTGCCAGCACAAGTAAAGTTGTTCGATGAAATGAAGTCTTAACTCCCTCCGGCTGTTTCTCCCTCAAATGCAGATGAGGCATCAAAAAGTCCAGCAAATACAGGAAGATTCCCCCAAGAATAAAGCCTCCTGCCGCAGGAATCCATCCGATTTCTCCCATTTCTTCCGTTTCTTCTATAGCAGGAAGTAAAAGAGACCAGACAGAAGCAGCCATCATTACACCTGCTGCAAATCCAAGAAATGCTCTTTGAATATTTTTTCCCATATCCTTTTTAAAAATGAATACTACACTGGCCCCAAGCGCTGTCATTAGGAAAGTAAACCCTGTTCCTGCACTTGCCCATCCGATTGCCTGATTCATATGATCCTCTTTCCGCATCAAGATCTGACGCTTAACTCTATAGTAATAGTATACACAGTTTTTTATTTTGTTCCTGTCTTAAGGTCTCTGTTTAACAAAAAAGAAGCCTCGTTTCAAAGGCTTCTTTCCATGCAGGAAAAGAGACTTGAACTCTATAATACTATTTTTTCTACAAACCGCATAATTATAATGAAAATCAAAAATTACTGGTAAATACTTAAGTTTTAGAGATTTATATAAGGTACATAAGTATTTTTAAATATATATTATTTTAACACAAAAATCACACTATGCAACACAAAATGCAACACGAATTATACAAGCCCCTGGACCATGCAATTACCGTCCAGGGGCTCATTAATTTCTTTATACTCTTTTTAGTTTTCCATCCCTAAGCCGGTTAAGCAGTTCCATATTCTGTTTTGATGTGCCTGTATAGCCTGCTATCCCATTGGCACCTGCTATTCTCTTCCGGGAAGTATAAGAATAATCCAC